>JARLHB010000305.1 GCA_031292465.1 Ignavibacteriaceae bacterium | reverse complement strand
TATACATCGCGTCAACTCTCTTTATTAAATAGTCCAAAGAATCTGAGAATCATTTGCCGAAATTGTAACTTCATCAAATGTGAAATCCCAGAAAAACACTTTCAAAAACTTATGGATTTCTTAAACACTGATAAACAATTAAAGCGGATTATTTGGAGAAAATTATTTTCAGCCAATTCAAGTTATGCTACATATCATTTTGTTCCAAGTTGAGTAAAAAAGTCCAAACATTTATTTTTTTTAATATGAGTTAAAACAAGATTTTTCTATATAGACTTTCAGGAAATGATAATGGAACTTGTTATCAGTATGAGATAACCTATTTGTTTAAGCAATAGATACAGACTTACTTCCAATGATTTTAACGGAGTACTTACGGATATGCATGCTGAAGTGATTAAAAACTCTGGAGCAACATAGAATGTTTTCTGGATTGCCCCATATATAAAGCTATCACGAGATTTAATTAATACCTAAATATCATCCAATAGTTTGTCTCATTCTGCTTATAGCATAAGACACAGCTTTTTTATCAGCTTCGGCATCAAGCACAATTTTCCCCGGCCCGGCTACAAGTACAAATTTTATTTTGCCTTCCCTGTTCTTCTTGTCATGCAGCATTACCTTAAACAAATCTTCCATAGGTGGCTTCTTAATTTGTGCCGGAAGTTTTACCTTCAGCGGCAGGCTTAGATAATAATCCAAATCCTTCTCCGAAATTAATCCTGTCTTTTGCGAAAGGTATAATGCTGAAATCAGTCCGGCAATAACTGCCTCACCGTGTTTTATCTTAAATTTCAGGTTAGTCTCAAAAGAATGTGCAAACGTATGGCCGAGATTAAGTATTTTTCTTAGCCCGGCTTCTTTTTCATCCTGCGATACTACGGCAGCTTTAATTGCAGCGGCCTCATATATAAACCAGCTCAGAACTTTACCATCATTCTTATAAGCTTTTTCAATATTTTCCTGCACATACTTAAAAAATTTCCTGTCTGCCATATAAGTACATTTAATAACCTCGCCCATCCCGGAAGTAATCTCTCTTTCAGGAAGAGTTTCTATAAAATCCGTATCTATAAGAACCAATTTAGGCTGATAAAATGCGCCCACCATATTTTTCTTAGCTTCAAAGTTTATCCCTGTCTTGCCACCGATTGAGCTGTCCACCATAGCAAGCAGCGTTGTAGGCACATGAACAAGCTGAATGCCGCGCATATAGGTAGCCGCAGCAAATCCTGCAAGGTCGCCCGTAACACCGCCGCCTATTGCAATAATAAGCGAATCACGCCCGTAATTTTTTTCAAGAAGGAAAGAATATATTTTATTTAGTTCCGTATATGATTTTGATTTTTCACCCTGCTTAACAACATAACAACTCATCTTCCCTTTATAAGAATAGAATTCATTAAGAATCTTTTTATTATGAAATTCCATTACTTTTTCATCAACAATAAACATGATATTCTTATTTAACTCATATTTTTCCAGCAGTCCCCTAAGTTTAGCAAATATTCCGCTGCCTATAAATATTGGGTATGAACTGTCTGTTAATTTTACGTCTATCTTCTTCACTATTCTATCCTTTTATTTCAAAATAATATTTGATATCATATAAATAACTTAATAATAATTAGGTCTTGCCGCATTTGCCGATAAAGTTTATAAATAATTATTTGCCGGCTTTAAGAATTTTTGCAATTTCATCAACAATAAAACCGAGCTGTAAGTTATCTGTATTAATAATTATATCAGCCTGCTCATAATATCCGGATCTTTCCTCAAGCAACTGCGCAATCCTTGCTGTAAATTCACTCTTAGATAAATTAACCGTGCCGTCGCGCGTAAGTATAGGCCGGTCCCGCTTAAAGCGTAGCCTTTTATAGGCTGCTTCAGCAGACATTTTAAGATAAATAATCTTCCCGGTCTTCTTTAATAAATCTATATTATCCTGATTAGTAATAGTACCGCCGCCAAGCGCAATAATTATATTTGCCCTGCCGGCAAAATCTTTTAGCATTTGTTTTTCCAAATCCCTAAAATACACTTCGCCGCTATCTTCAAATATTTTTGAAATTTTTTTACCTTCTTTTTTTTCGATAACAACATCAAGGTCATAAAAATCCCAGCCAAGAGTATTTGCCAAAATTGGCCCAATGGTGCTTTTACCCGAGCCCATAAACCCGGTTAAATATATTTTATTTGTCATAGTAAAAATCCTGGGACCAAAATA
This sequence comes from Ignavibacteriaceae bacterium, assembly GCA_031292465.1. Taxonomy (GTDB): domain Bacteria; phylum Bacteroidota; class Ignavibacteria; order Ignavibacteriales; family Ignavibacteriaceae; genus FEN-1297. The sequence goes on along the minus strand of JARLHB010000305.1, from coordinate 12,329 downwards.
ACAGAATGTAATAAAATATCAAATTTGTTAAAAAAGTAACTGCCTCCCAAAGGCAAGCTTGGTAGGCGGCAAATGTGTTTCGTTTAAAAGGGCAATAGTTTAAAAATAAAAACCCCCGGGATATAGAGCCGGGGGCGTAAAACAAAAGTAATATTTTATTTATTGACCCAACACTTGTGCTCTGTTGTCTACTATATCAGCGTCTTTTTTAAGCTTGGCTAACCACTCCTGGAAGAACATACTTCTCTTTTGGTTAAGGAAGCTATCCCTTATTGAATTTCTCTGAACTGCATAAGTAGAAGCATCAAACGGAGTACGGGAAAGTACTTTTATTAAATAATAACCGCTATTTCCCTTTACTGGTTCGGAAAGTGAATTTACCGGCAGCTTCAAAGATTTTGCAGTTACATTGTAATCAAACCCGATAACAGGAATCTGTCCGGTAGGATTAAAGTCGCCTGTCTGGTTTACAGTAACACGCTGGTCAATGGAAGAAGCTTTTGAAAGGTCTCCGTTAATCTTTGATCTGACATTTGCTATTAATTGCTTGGCCATTTCAAATTTCTTTTCTCTAATAACAAGCCTTCTAACCTGTTCCTTTATATCTTTAAGTTCTTTCGCGCCTTCTTTTGTAATCTCCGAAACCAGCGCTATAATATAGCCGTTTGGCGTTCTTATAGGATCACTGATGGAATTTAGGCTGCTGTTAAACGAAAAATCTATTAAGTTCTGGCTTGCGCCGATTCCCGGGACAAAGTTCATTTCTTTATAAAAAGGAGGTGTCACGGCAATCTTATATTTCATTAATTGTGCTTCTTTTTCAAAGCCGTCTTTATTTGCAATATAAGAAAAATCTTTTGCGTTATTTAAGATCTGATCTTTTGTTGACGAAGAAGCTTTAATAGGACTTATAATTTGTTCAACGACATAACTTTTATCTGATCTTCCGGTAACCTTAATAATATGATAGCCATAATTTGTTTTAATTGGCTTTTGAATTACGCCAACCTTACCTTCAAATGCTGCTTTTTCAAACTCCGGCACCATTCTACCTTTACCAAACCAGCCCAAATCACCGCCGTTTGTTGCGCTTCCGGGGTCTTTAGAGTATTGTCTGGCAAGTGTTGCAAAGTCTTTGCCGCCCTGAAGTTCTTTATAAATATTCATAGCTTCTTCGGCATTTTTTGCATCATCACCAAATTGATTGATCAAAATATGGGAAACTTTTACAGTTGGAGCGCCCGAGTTTGAAACGCCAAGTACATGGTATAACGCATATCCCTGTGGCGAAGCAAATGGGCCAACTATTGAACCCGGCGCCGCATTCATTATTTGTTCTGCCCCTACTAAAGGCAAAGCTGAAATTGACAAAGAATCTTTTGAATATGGCCTTGAAGAAAATGTTTCGACTAATGTTCTGAAACTTGTTGTGTCATTCTTGGACTGACTTAAAACATTTTCAAGGTTCATTCTTACATTAGAAGAATCTTCGGCAGACGGAACTGTCGGGAACATAACGTATTTTATTTTCCGTTGAGCTTTAACCACAAACTGGTCAATATGTTTATCGTAATAGTTTTTAAGATCAATGTCTGTAACTTTTATGCTTGCATCGGAGAACTGATTAATATTTACGAAAGCAAACTGGTCGTTTATCTTAGTGCTTTGTTCAATAAACTTTTCTCGTAAATTCGATTCGCTGATATTTACAGAAGCAAAAAGCATACTTTGAAGTTTTTGATTCAGGAGCGACTGCCTGATATAATCTTCAGCCTGCAGCAATGGCTGTGAGTTACGTGAGTCATATAATGCACTCAGATAAAGCTGCCTGTTAAATCTTCCTGTGGAATCTACAAAGTTTCTCTTCAAAAACTCAGGAGGGTTATTGCCAAGTATAACATTCCGTATTTCTTCATCGGTAACTGTAATACCAAGCTTTTTAATTTGTTGTTTAACTAAAGTCTGGCTTACTAATGCATCCCAGACCTGGTCTTTAAATTGATCGCCCTCTTCATCCGAAACATCTTTTCCATTTTGCTGTTTCAGGTTTTCTCTTTCCGTTTCCATAGCCTTGTTAAATTCCTGGTAAGAAATCTTAACACCATTTATAGAACCTACGTTATTGGTTCTAAGCCCGAAAACTTCCATTATATTGGAATCGGAAATAACCATAAAAAGGACAAAAATCACACCGACCCCGATTATAAACGCCGGTGCTAAACTCCTCATCTTGGCCATCATAGCCATGCTGCTTTATCTCCAGAATTTAATTATAAAAATAAGATAATAAAAATAGACACATACGCCAAGAAAAGCAATGTTTTTTAAGTATATCTTAGTTTTCCTACATATAAATTCAGTTGAAATAAGGCTAATTTGCTTTAAAAATATTTTTTAAAACCTTATAGTGGATCACTTTTCTTTCTAAGTAATCTTATAAAGTTGACTTTCACGCACATCCAAATTATATTTCTTATCAAACTATAATTTAAGAGGGACTAAAATGGAAGAAAATAACGATTTTCTAAAATATGTACCTATTTTTTCGGAACTGGACGATTCGACATTGGAACAGATTTCAAAATTAGGTATTCGGAAAACCTTCAATAAGGATGCTGTTGTCCTGTTTGAACATGAAACTGGGTCGGCGCTTTTTGTTATTGTGAATGGAAAAGTAAAAGTTTCCAGAGTAAGTGATGATGGCAAAGAGGTCATTTTAACAATCCTCGGTGAATCCGATTTCTTCGGTGAAATGGCTATTTTAGACGGTCAATCACGGTCTGCAAATGTCACTGCAATGGAAGATTCTGAACTCTTTATTATACAGAGGAGCGAATTTCTTGAGATGCTTCACGTTCATCCGGAAATAGCAGTTGCCCTTCTGCAGGAATTAACTTCAAGGTTAAGAGCCGCAGATATGAAAATAAAGTCACTGTCCCTTAAAGATGCTGAAGGCAAGGTTGCTACAGTAATTTTACAACTTGCGGATGATATTGGCAAAATCAAACAGGGTACTGTTGAAATAGAAAAATTACCATATCAGCATGATTTAGCTAATATGGCAGGGACTTCAAGAGAAACAATTTCACGTACATTACATTCTTTTGCAAAAAAAGGAATGGTTGAACTTGAAGGCTCAAGGCTTAGAATAATAAATTACGAGAAATTTAAAGAAATGTTTAGTTGAAAATCTTGACATATTCAGTCCATAGCAAATGAGCGGGAAAGTAGATTTACATACACATACGTCGTATTCGGATGGTTATTATACGCCGGAAGAATTAGTTGTTAAAGCTAAGAATGCCGGTATTGATATTATTGGTATTTCTGATCATGATAATGTTAAAGGCATAAGCGAGGCCGTAGAAGCAGGAAAAAAAGTAGGGGTTGAAGTCGTTCCAGGCCTGGAAATCAGCTCTGACGTTAGAGACAGAGAAGTACATATGTTAGCCTATTTTTTTGAACCTGAAAATGAAGAACTTGAACGTTATTTGTCTTTTTTCAGGGAAGAACGATTAAAACGGGCAATAAGAATTGTAGATAAGCTTAAGGCGTTGGGATTTAACATATCAATTGAAGACGTGCTAAAAAGGGCTAAAAATTCAGCTGTCGGCAGGCCTCATATTGCTCAGGTTATGGTTGAGGAGGGATTGACTTCTTCGTATTACGAAGCTTTTAATAAATATATAGGTAATGGCTGCCCTGCATATGAGAAAAAAGTTCATTTGTCGCCGCAAAGTGCTTGTAAGATTATCAGCGATGCCGGCGGTTTAAGTTTTATTGCTCATCCTGGCTTTATGCCTGAAGCATTGTTAAAAGAATTAATTAATGCCGGCGTTGACGGTATTGAAGTTATTCATCCCTCACATTCCCCACAACAAATAAAATTTTACCGCGGTATAGTTAACGAATATTTCTTACTTGAATCCGGAGGATCTGATTTTCACGGCGGTAAAAGAGAAGATGACAAAAACCTTGGCAAATACTATGTGGGCAGTAATGTTGTAGAAACAATGAGACAGCGATTATTACGCAACACTGCTTAACTTTTAATTCCAGTCTTTTATTACAGGTAAACTAAAATGAATATTATAGAGGGAAATTTTTCCTGCGCTGATTATAAATTTGCAATTATCTTAAGCAGATTTAATGAAGTTATAGGTAAAAAGCTTTTAACTGGCGCGATTGAGTGTCTGAAAACTGCCGGATGCGAGGATAAAAATATAGATATAGTAAAAGTGCCGGGGGCATTTGAGATTCCGCTGGCAGCTGCTAAATTAATTGAGCTTAAAAAGTATAATGCTATCATTTGCCTTGGGGCTGTTATCAAAGGCGAAACACCCCATTTCGACTATGTTTCCGATGCTGTCAGCAGCGGAATCCAGAAAGTCTCATTAAAATATAATGTTCCTATTGCTTTTGGAGTTCTAACAACTAATAATTTAGAACAAGCTCTGGAACGTGCGGGTGAACTAAATAACCTGACTCTTGAATATTCAGGGAAACAATTAGGGAACAAAGGGTGGGATGCTGCGCTAACAGCAATTGAGATGGCAAACCTAATGACAAAATTTTAGATTCTGTTTACTCTTCGTTCCATTACATTTTGCACTTTTTAATAACCGGGAAAATATTAATTTTGAAGCGTATTTTGCAATATTTGAGTATTATTTTTCTTGTCAACAAAAGTTGGAGATAACAAATAAGGTACTTTTTACATTTTAAACACAGAGAGTTTTTTAATCTTAGAGGGACTAAATGAAAAATCAGTTTTCAATCTTATTATTGTTACTCCTCTCAATAAATCTAACTGCACAGCAAACTTCAAATTGGAAAAATTACACCTGCATGCAGAATACTCAGGATATTATCTCTACGAGCAATGGAGTTTGGGCTGCAACAGACGGCGGTGGATTTTATTTTGATCTTTCAAAAGACATATACAAAACTCTTCACAGAACCGATGGTCTAAATGGTATAAACCTTATTTCAGTTACAGTTGATAATTATGGCAAAGTTTGGTTCGGAAGTAAAGAAGGGGTTATTGATGTATATAATCCTGCAGATAATTCCATTAAGTCTATTCTGGATATTTTCAACTCAAATTATGCGGTTAAGCAAATTAACGGCTTAAAAGCATCAGGCGACTCAATTTTTGTTTCTACCAGCTATGGTATATCAATAATTGATGCAAAATCACTTTTGTTCATTGACACATTTTTTAAATTCGGCAGTTTATCATCAAGCATTCCGGTGAACAGTATATACAAATCGGATTTATTGTATGCTTGTACCCAGCAGGGACTGGCAATACAGAAACAAGGAGCAACAAATTTATCAGCTCCTGAATCATGGAATGTATATACCACATCTAACGGGCTGCCCTCAAATAATGTTACCAAAGTAATTTTGTATAATGGTTCCATAATTGCCGGTACAAACAGTGGCCTGGCAATATATGACGGAACTGCCTGGCAAAAATTCCAGCCGCAGATAAGCACTATCATTTATGATCTTATGGTTTCCAATGATTCGCTGTTTATTCTTTCCGACAAAATGATAAGTATATATAACAATAATTCTATTGTAAAGTCTTTTAATTTAAATACTCATGCTGTAAAATTATCATATTTGAATCCGTTAGGGCTGCTCGCCGCAGATACAACTGGCATAATTGAGGTTTATAGTAATACAAATAGTACTCTTTTTTTCCCTAATGGACCGGCATCCAATCTTTTCCCTTCAATGACTGTAGACAACAACGGAAATCTATGGAGCGCAAGCGGGAAAGATGTAATTAGTAAAGGATTTTATAAATACGACGGGAAATTATGGACAGACTATAATAGAACTAACAATCCCGGCCTTCTTTCTAACGCTTTCTATACTGCTTATGCCGCGCCTGATAATTCTATTTATATGGGTAACTGGGGAGCTGGTTTTGCAAAAATCAATGGAGACAGTATACAGTCATTTTATAGCAATACTGGCCTAGTAGGAAGTCAACAGGGAGCTCCGCTTTATGTAGTTATTTCCGGCTTGGGCGTGGACTCTAAAAGCAATCTATGGGCTTTAAATTTTGGAAGTGTCGATTTAAAAACTCTTCATGCATTTACTCAGGACAGCATTTACCATTATCATGTTGATGCAACCGGGAGCGGATATATGAATGAATATCATAATTTGATTATTGATCAGTATGATACAAAATGGTTTTACTCGCAGAATACAAGCAGAGAAGGATTATTTTATTTTAATGAAAATGGTTCCTACAATAATCAAAGCCCTACAAATGGATATCTTTCAACAAACGACGGTTTAACTTCCAATGTGATTAATTCTATTGTGATGGATACCAGAGGTGATATTTGGGTAGGTACCGGGCTTGGTGTAAATATTATATCCAATACTGAAAGTATTACTTCCGGTTCAACACCTTCATTTACTATTACTAATGTATTCCCATTGCGGGAATATTCTATAAATTGCATCGCTGTGGATCCAATAAATCAAAAATGGATAGGTACAAGCCAGGGATTGTTGCTTGTAAATTCAGATGGTTCTGAATTGCTTGCAACCTATAATACCACAAACAGCCCATTATTAAGTGATGATATTATTAGTATTGCAGTTGATAAGAATAAAGGTATTGTTTATGTGGGGACTAATAACGGATTGACTTCATTTTCCACACCTGCAATTGAACCAAAGGATAGTTTTTCAAAATTATTTATTTATCCAAGCCCTTTTGTTTTAAAAAGCGGAACAAACAAAGTTACTATTGACGGTTTAATAAGAGGCTGTAATATTAAAATTGTCACAATCTACGGGAAATTAGTTAAAGAAATTACATCTCCCGGCGGGCGCGTTGCTTACTGGGATGGAACTAATACCAACGGTAGCCTGGTTAATTCGGGAGTTTATATAGTTGTTGCTTATGATACCGAGGGTAATAGTGTATGCACAGGGAAAATAGCAGTAGTAAGAAAATGATACTAATATTTTATATAAAGTTTTTTATGCATTTTAGAATAGGGATTATTACGTTTAATGATTGATCTTTCCAACATTTCACTTCAATTTAACGGCAAGTATCTTTTCCAGAATGTGAACTATAAGATTAATTCCGGCGACAGGATATCGCTTGTTGGCGCAAATGGTACCGGAAAGTCTTCTCTTTTAAAAATAATCACCGGAATAATGGTACCCGAATCCGGGAAAATAATAAAGCAGAAAAATATAACCATTGGTTACCTGCCTCAGGAAAACGTTACACACAAAGGCAAAACACTTCTTGAAGAAGCAAAATCTGCTCTAACTGATATTATCAGGCTACAGGAGAAAGAGAAGGAAATAACCGATGAATTAACCGGAATGGGTCCTAATGATGAGGGGCATGAAGACTTAATAAACCAGCTCGGAGAAGTCCATCACAAGTTGGAAGATCTTGGTTCTTACAGCGCATCTTCCAGGATTGAAAAGATACTCCTTGGTTTGGGTTTTGAAGAAGAAGACTTTGACCGGACAACTGATGAATTTTCCGGCGGATGGCAAATGAGAATCGCTCTTGCCAAAATTCTTATTTCGCAAAATGACCTTCTCTTAATGGATGAGCCTACAAACCATCTTGATATTGATTCACTTGAATGGCTGACAGCATTTCTAAAAAATTACAAGGGGGCAATAATTATTGTCTCTCACGATAAACGTTTTATTAACGCTGTTACAAAAAAAACGCTTGAAATTTATCTCGGCAAGTTTAATACTTTTAACGGAGATTACGATGCTTATCTTAAATTTAAAGAAGAACGGGATATATTAGCCGTAAATCAATACGCTGTACAGCAGAAGAAAATAAAAGAAACAGAAAAATTTATTGAACGGTTCAGGTACAAAGCTACAAAAGCAAAGCAGGTTCAAAGCAGGATTAAACAACTTGAAAAAATTTCTTTAATCGAACTGCCGGATTCCAAAGAAGAAATAGCTGTAAGATTCCCCCCGCCTCCACCAAGCGGTATAATTAGTTTTGAATTGAAATCATTGTATAAATCTTATGGTTCAAAGGAAATATTTAATAATCTGGATTTTCAGGTAGTCCGGGGAGATAAAATTGCCTTTGTTGGCCCTAACGGCGCAGGAAAATCAACTCTTGTAAAAATAATTTCCGGTGCAATCGACTTTAATGCGGGTGAAAGAATTATCGGGTACAATACAGTTGTTTCTTATTATGCACAGGATGTAGCCGATAACCTGGATCCTGAACTTGATATATTGGAAACAGTTGAAAACGTATCCGAAAACCAGACAATCGGCCAGCTTCGATCATTGCTCGGCTCTTTTCTGTTTTCGGAAGATGATGTTTTTAAAAAGGTCGGCGTTCTTTCCGGTGGTGAAAAAAGCAGGGTTGCACTTGCAAAAATTCTGCTTACTAAATCCAACTTAATTATTCTTGATGAGCCTACTAACCATTTGGATATATCTTCTAAGCAAATATTGCAAAAAGCTTTGCAGGAGTTTCAGGGTTCTTTAATATTAGTATCTCATGATATTGACTTTTTAACCCCGATAGTTAATAAGGTAGTTGAAATAAGAAAGGGAGAGATTAAATCTTTTACCGGAGGGATAGATTATTATCTTTCCAAAAGAGAAGAGCTGCTTCAGCAATTGCAGGGAGAAGAAAAGACACAGTCTAATTCCGAAGCTGTTTCAAAAAAAGATAAAAAAAGAATTGAAGCAGAACAGCGCCAAAAGAAATACAATGCAACAAAAGACTTAAATAAAGAGATTCAGGACATTGAAAATAAAATAGAAACCCTTGAAAAGAAGGTAAAAGAATTAGAATATGACTTAACTATCCCTGAAGTTTACAATAACCCGGTCAAGGCAAGAGAATTAACGCTGGAATTTAATTCCTCTAAAAATGATCTGGACAAAAGCATTTCACTATGGGAAAGGCTTTCCGAAGAATTGGCAGAAATAGAAAAACAATTTGATATATAATAGGCTTAGATATTTAGATTTTTATATTTAAAAATTCTTCAGCAAGTGCAATACCGCCATATAAAGCCACATCATCGCCAAGGTCGTTAGCGATTATTTTAATGTTTTTTGAAGCGTCTTTAAGTGAATACTTTTTAAATGACTCTTTTATCTTAGGCAGCATAAAATAGTCCAATGCTTCAATTAATCCTCCGCCAAGAACAATCATATCAAAGTTCATAAAATTTGCAGCATTTGCAAGTACAAGGCCGATGGTATTGCAGGCATCGGAAATATGTTTTATTACAATTCTGTCATTTGATTTTACCGCTGCCGCAAGCATCCTGCTTTTTATAGGTTTATTTGGCGAGATTAACTTCTTAATCATGCTCTTTTTCTTAGCCTTTAAATCCGCCATAATGTTTTTAGCTATTGCTGTCCTGCTTGCAAATACTTCAAAACAGCCCTTATTTCCACAATTACAGAGCGGGCCTTTTTTATCAACCGTCATATGGCCTATCTCACCGGCAGAATAATTAGAGCCCCTGTAAATTTTACCATCAATTATTATCCCGCCCCCTATGCCTGTGCCGATAAAAATAGCCAGCATATTTTTCGATTTTTTTGCCCCGCCAAATTTAAAAGAACCCAATGCGCCTAAGTTAACATCGTTTTCGATTAATACAGGAATGGAAAGTTTCTTTTGAAGTTTTTCTTTAATATTAACATTTTTCAACCCAAGGTTGGGTGCAAAGCTTACAATACCGGTATGTGGATTTAATGCGCCTGGAATACCGATACATATTGCTTTTATATTTTTTTTCTTAAGGCCGGTCTTTTCTATAAGGTCATTAACAATGCCGGTTATACTATTTAAATATTCCTTAGAACTCCCCCCCAATTCGGCTGGCCTTTTAATTCGTGCTATTATCCCTTCTTTTGAGTTGATGACACCCGCAAGTGTTTTAGTACCGCCTGTGTCTATGCTGATTACATAATTATTCTCCAGAACTCCCTCCATTAATTATTATTAGTGAACCGGTAAAGCTCTTTGAAATGCGGACTAACTTTCAAAATACAATTACAATTTAAACGTTACTTAGCAATGAACAAAATACAATTTTATTGTTTTTGTAAGCAACATTAAATAAATTTAAAAATGCAAAAAGTAAAGCCGTTAAAAAGATTCGGCCAGAATTACCTGACCGATAAAAACATCCTGAATAAAATTGCCGACGAAATATCCCCCAAAGAGGGCAATAATCTTATAGAAATTGGCCCGGGGCTGGGTTCCCTGACTGAAAAGCTTATTGAACGGATTCCCGATGGATTTACGGCTGTGGAAATTGATACCAGGGTAATACATGATCTAATCTTTAAATTTCCCACTGTAACATTGATTCATGCTGACTTTCTGGATCTTAGCCTGGATGAGTTATTTAATAGGAAGAAAGAAAAACTTCGCATTGCCGGGAATATTCCGTACAACATAACCTCTCCAATAATTTTTAAACTACTCCGCTCGGACAATCTGGTAAAAGACGCAGTTTTAATGGTGCAGCTTGAAGTTGCCAAACGAATCACCGCCAAAAAAGGAACTAAAGATTATGGCATTCTTGCTGTGTTGCTTCAATACTTTACTGATGTTAAAATCTGTTTTAAAGTATCACGAAACGTTTTCCATCCTAAACCGAATGTGGATTCCGCTGTTATTCATCTGTGTTTCAGGGACAATTGCCTGTCAGGAGACGAAAAGGCTCTTTTTATCAAAATAGTTAAGGCCGCCTTTGGAAAAAGAAGAAAAGTTTTAAGAAATTCACTCAGTAATAGTATATTTGCAGATGTAGATTTCTCCAATGTTGAAGTCAATTTAAACCTTCGTGCCGAACAATTAGAAACAGATGACTTTATTAAGTTAACTAGATTTGCCGCAGGTAAATTGCAATAAGGGAAATTAAATTTGATGATTTCTTTATAACTATTTGAATAGCGGATGGAAATAATAAAAACCTTCTTAATAAAGCTTAAGGCATATGACCTTGTAGTTATTATGTTTTATCTTTTTCTTATGTTCATAAACATATTTTACCAATGTGATATTAAGCTTTGGCTGTTATGGACTATACTTGATTTGGGGATTATTACCTTTACCTTTGCAAATGCCTACTTTGAGAACAAATATAACAACAAATTTTGGCGGGCTACGCATTATTGGTATATAGCACCATTAATATTATTTACTTTTAAGGAACTATATTACTTAATTGCACCAATAAGACAGCAAAATTACGACTGGCTTTTTATTGATATTGACAGATGGATGTTTGGTACGGACCCAACTAAATATCTTTTACAATATTCTTTCCCTTTCTTAACTGAGCTTCTTCAGATTGTTTACAGCATGTTTTATTTGCTGCCGATAATTCTTGCCATTGCCCTGTTAAGAAAAGGAAGATACACAGCGCTGGATTTTTCAGTATTTTCGATTATTTACGGTTTCTATCTATCATATATCGGTTATTTTACCCTGCCTGCTATAGGCCCAAGATTTACCCTGCATGATTTTTCTTCACTTGGACAGCAGCTGCCCGGCATGTTTTTTACGCCTTATTTGCGTAAGTTAATTGATATAGGCGAATCAATACCCAAAGGAACTATTGACCCGGCCGCTGTTGTACAGAGAGACGCTTTCCCCAGCGGACACACAATGATTACACTTATTGTCATGTACCTGTCGGTAAAGTTAAAGAGCAGAACAAAGTACTTCTTTATTCCTGTAGGTACTTTACTGATTTTTGCTACTGTTTACCTTTGGTACCATTATGTAACCGATCTTATAGGCGGTTTGCTTTTTATGATTTTCTCGATGTGGTCGGGTAAATATATTTTCAACTGGTGGCGGCGTATTCAAGGTGAAGAAGAATTTGATTATCATAAATATTAAGAACTTTATTACATGGAAGATAAAAAGAGTCAGGTAAGAAATATTTTTGAGTCGATTGCTTCAAGGTATGATTTGTTAAATCATCTCTTAAGCTTTGGGACTGATTTTTACTGGCGTAAAAAAGCTTTGTCTTTAACCGGAATTAATAAAAACTCCATACTTTTTAATTTTAAAAATCTTCATTTAATAACAAACAAAAAAATCTCCAGCGCTGGAGATTTGATAAATTGCTATTTAGGGTTCCTTTTAATTAAAGCTTTTAATCCTTTTATTTCTTCTTTATACTTTTCTATAAATTGAGCATTTAATACTCTTTTCTTGAAGGTTTTATCACTTATGAAACTTCCACAAATCTATGCAAATATTGAAAGCTTCTTCGGCATAGTAGTCAGCACACTGCTTTTTT
>JARLHB010000030.1 GCA_031292465.1 Ignavibacteriaceae bacterium | reverse complement strand
TAATACAATTCCAATGCCAAATTATTTTTCAGTACCAGATGATTAATATACAATTAAATTATTGAGAATATAATGTTGAATTTATATAAATATTTATATTATAGGCTTTATTCATGGAATTTAAAAACCTGGGGGAAAAGAGATGGGCCTGAATGGAATGCTATGATAGGTGTTTCTGTTATGATGTATTTTAATATTATCTTTATCTGTTCTATTCCGGCTCTATTGGGATTCGATATATTTTTCAAATATGAAATATCGAATTATGTTATTGTAAGCTGTACCCCGTTGTTTGGACAGAAATTTAATATAATTTAATGTGGTACTTTAGATTAAAATAATTAATTCCTGCCTAAATTAAAATATACTTCTGCCGGTGTTTTGTACTTTAATGATTGATGTCCTCTCCGGTTATTGTAAAAATCGAAATAGTTTTTTAATCCTTCTCTTAGTTCTGAAATTGATCGGTAATCCTTCAGGTATATATCTTCGTATTTCAGGCTTCGCCAAAATCTTTCAATGTAAATGTTATCTAATGCTCTGCCTTTTGAATCCATGCTCATTTGAATTTGGCTGTTAATGATTGTTTCCGTAAATACTTTACTTGTAAACTGGCTGCCTTGATCAGTATTAAATATTTCCGGTTTACCTTTTCTTAACGCACTGTTCAGAGCTTCTAAACAAAAATATACATCAAGGCTGTTAGACAGTTCCCAGCTCAGTATGTAACGGCTAAACCAGTCAATTACTGCTACCAGGTATGCAAATCCTTTATATATTGGCAAATACGTTATATCGCTTGACCAAACCTGGTTGTTCATTGTAACCTTTACATCCTTCAGCAAATACGGATAAATCAGATGTCCTTTTACTGATTTACTTAAATTCTTTTTTACTATAACTGCTTCTATTCCCATTAGTTGCATTAATCTGTATATCCTTTTGTGATTGTAAAGAGCGCCTTGCTTTTTCAATTCATCTGTCATCCTTCTTACTCCAAAGTACGGGTGCTCGGTATATATATTATCTATCCGGCTCATTATCTCAAGTTCTTCTTCCGTTACTCCTAACGGATGATAGTAATAACTTGATCGGGGCAATTCTGTCAAAGAACATTGTTGGCTGACTGTAAGAATATTACTTAACGGTTCTATCAGTTCTCTCTTTTGCTCAAGAGACAGTATTAAGTTTTTTTTTAAGCCAATTCAATTCTACCTGCTGCTTACCTATTTGTTTATAAAGTTCTTCTATCAGTTCGGCATTAGCTTCGACTTTAGGGCCCCGTTTATTACTAAATATTTCTGGCAAATTTTCCAATACTTCTTTTTTCCAGTTGCCTATTGCGTTCGGATGAACCTGATATTCTTTTGCTAATTCGCTCATGCTCTTATAACCCCTGATTGCCTCCAAAGCTACTTTTGCTTTGAACTCGTTACTGAATGTTTTTCTTCCTCTCGGCATTTTGTGGCTCCTTATTGTTTTTTGTTCAATAATATCACCACACTAAATTAACACGTTTTTTTGTCCAGTTTTTGGGGTACATTATAGTAAATACACGTAGAGAATTAAAAAATATTTCATACTGTTTATTTATATTCAAATCTTTCATTTCATAATTCTTCATAAATAAAGTAACCTGAACAGGCTTAGAAAAGAGTATTCTTCAATCATATAGGGCAAACGAAAATTCAATTGAATTGTCAATTCGTGATCCAAATAATACCTGACTCGTAAGTCATTCAAAAACGGATACATAATGACTTATATCACCCATCATTAAATTAGATTTAAATAGATTTTGCTCCGGTTCCAGATAAAATAATACGACGGGAAATTCGCTTAGATGATAAAGGGTTTAGCTGGTCGTTGCGAGCAATAAATGGAAATCTATAAATACACATTTAGATAATGAAATATTTCTCCGATTATTTATTGGAATTATTATTTACCTCAACCGGACTGTAAAGTCCGGTTCATTTTGATCTTTTGCGGAAATAAGATCAATTCAAATACTGTTGCAGAGATATTGTAAGAAACTATTGAGAATAAATTGTTCGTCATTGCATTTTTGAATTTGCGCTATGATTGAAGTTATTTTCCGGAAGCTTTACCGGCGGTAAGATAAAATATTCTATTAAATGTTTTTCTTATCGGATATATAAGTATTCTTTTTCACCAAACAACTATAGATTGATTATCTTAAAGGTTCATGATGAATAAATCGTTACTTGATTATATACTCCGGGTTCGTCTGCCTATTACTTTATTTGTTATAGTTGCATCTTTTACCATTACATATTTTGCTACCAGGTCTGAAGACAGTCAAATCGGTAATTCGCCTGTACAGCCAATAAACTTTTCACATAAACTTCATGCCGGTGAAATGAATATAGACTGCCAGTACTGCCATACCGGTGTTGAAAAATCACGTAACGCCATGGTGCCTGCTGTTTCCACATGTATGAACTGCCATACAATCGCAAGAAAAGACAAGCCTGAAATTAAAAAACTAAGAGACTATTACTATAATAACGTTGCACTGCTATGGGTAAGAATTCATAAGGTGCCGGATTTTGTTTATTTC
>JARLHB010000304.1 GCA_031292465.1 Ignavibacteriaceae bacterium | reverse complement strand
TGGGATATTCCTAAACTGAAAGAACTATTAGAGACAATCCTTCCACAAAAGACCACATTCGACAACTACGAAGTTGAACATGATTTTTCTGCAATCGGTAAACGCATTATGCTTTTGAATGCACGGCAAATTCAAAGAGGATTTGGAGGGAAAGAACAGATAATTCTTCTTGCCATTGAAGACATAACCGAACGAAAAGAGATAGAAGCCGGTTTGGAAAAAACCCGCAAAGAACTTGTAGTGATTAAAGACTCCGCCGATGAAGTAAGTGAATTTGCAGAAAATATGATCAACACAATACGTGAACCTTTAATTGCCCTGGATAAAAATTTAAGAGTGGTTAAAGCCAGCCGTTCATTCTATGATTTCTTCAAAGTAAGCTCCGGTGAAACAATTGGTACGCTTATTTATGATCTTGGGAATCATCAATGGGATATTCCTAAACTGAAAGAACTATTAGAGACAATCCTTCCACAAAAGACCACATTCGACAACTACGAAGTTGAACATGATTTTTCTGCAATCGGTAAACGCATTATGCTTTTGAACGCCCGAAAAATTCAAAGAGGAGCGGGGAAAGAACAAACAATTCTTCTTGCCATTGAGGATATAACCGAAAGAAAGAATAATGAAAATGAACTTTCGAAAGCGAAGGCAGAAGCCGAACGGGCAAATGTAGCAAAGAGTGAGTTCCTTTCCCGCATGAGCCACGAACTTAGAACACCAATGAATTCCATTCTTGGTTTTGCACAATTAATGGATATGGGTGAACTTAATCCGGCCCACAAAAAAGGCGTAAATCAAATATTGAAAAGCGGAAAACACCTTCTGGAATTGATAAATGAAGTGCTTGATATCGCAAAAATCGAAACCGGTAAATTGACTGTTTCGCCCGAGCCTGTTGAAATCTATGGCATTATTTCAGAAACTATTGATATTGTCCGCAATCTCGCTGAAAAGAATCAGATCACAATTGAATCAGATGCCTCAGATACTAAAACACTATTTGTAGAAGCTGATCATCAGCGGCTGAAACAGGTTCTTCTGAATTTGATTAACAATGCAGTTAAGTACAATCGAAATGGCGGTTCGGTAAAAGTTGAATGTTCAATACACAAGTCTGTAAAGAATAAAGAGAACGAAGAAGGAGAAAAAGAGAACATAATTCGCATTAGTGTAGCTGATACAGGAAAAGGTATTGCAGAGAAATACATTGGAAAGCTTTTTAATCCTTTCGAACGAATTGGCGCGGAACGAACAGAAACCGAAGGCACAGGGCTGGGACTGGCTATTTCTAAAAAATTGATTGAAGCAATGAAAGGGAAAATCGGCGTTGAAAGTGAAGTCGGTAAAGGAAGCATTTTTTGGATTGAACTGCCGCAGACGGAAAGTCAAATAAACCGCTATGAACGAGTAGATGGCTTAAAAGGACGGGAAACTGAAATAGCGCAGAACAGCGGAACTATTTTGTATATCGAAGATAATCTTTCCAACATACAATTAGTTGAACAGATTTTAGAAACACACCGCCCGTCGATTAATTTGATAACTAATATATATGGCGGGAATGCCGTTCATCTGGCAATTGACTATAAGCCGGGTTTAATTCTGCTTGATCTCGATCTGCCCGATATACACGGCAGTAAAGTTATAAAACTGCTGCAGGATGAACCAAGGACATCAGCAATACCCGTTATTGTTCTCAGTGCGGATGCAATGACAAAACAGATAGAACAATTAATGGAAATCGGAGCTAAAGATTATCTTATAAAACCGATCGATGTAGTGTTATTTTTAAAAGTAGTGGATGAGTGGATTAGAAAAAGTGAACAACCGGGAGTAAAGCCTTGATTGATTCAACATTAAAAACTGCCAACATACTAATTGTAGATGATCAACAGGCTAATATTGACGTTCTTACCGGGCTGCTGGATGTTAAAGGTTTTACAAATTATACAACAACCAAAGACTCCAGACAAGTTATTAGTCTGTTTGAGAAATTCAAACCGGACTTACTTTTACTTGACCTTAGCATGCCGTACTTTACCGGTTTTCAGGTGATGACTCAATTGAAAGATATTATTCCGGCAAGTACCTACTTTCCAATATTAGTGCTTACTGCTGATATAACACCGGAATCCAAACAAAAAGCGCTTACCGGCGGAGCAAGTGATTTTCTTACAAAACCATTTGATTTGATTGAAGTTGATACCCGTATAAAAAACCTGCTTAAAACGCGCTATCTTCATCAGCAATTGGAAAATCAAAATCAGATCTTGGAAGAAAAGGTAATGGAAAGGACTAAAGAACTTGTAAAGACAAACATAGAATTGATTGCCGCTAAAGAACAAGCCGAAAAAATGAACCGCCTTAAATCTAATTTCCTTGCAAATATGAGCCACGAACTAAGAACCCCATTAAACGGCATAAATGGTTTTGCTGATTTTTTGCGGCAGGATTTAAAAGACCCCGAGTTAAAATTTATGGCAGAAAGTATTTTTGTAAACGGCAACCGTTTATCAGAAACTTTAAACCTTATTATGGATCTGTCAAAACTGGAATCAGATAAAATGGCTTTTACACATAAGCCGATTGACCTGGTTAACCAAACAGTTGAATTTATTTCATTATTTAAAGAAGCTGCAAAGAGAAAAGGATTATACTTAAAATCTTCATTCAGCCAGCCGTCTATAGTACTAAACACGGACGAACAAGTATTCCGTTCTATAATCAATAATCTTATTAATAACGCAATCAAATTTACAAATAAAGGAGGCGTTACTGCCGACATATCACTTAAAGATAATTTTGTGGAAATAAAAGTGGCTGACAGCGGAATAGGTATATCAAAGGAATATTACGGCACAATCTTCGAAGAATTACGGCAGGTTAGCGAAGGTTACAACAGGAACTTTGAGGGTTCCGGTTTAGGATTAAATATTACAAAGAAATTAGTTGAAAAACTCGGGGGTGAAATTGCTATTGACAGCGAACCGGGAAAAGGATCAACATTTACCGTAAGGCTGCCTGTTACAATTACCGGCGAAAAGGCAGAAGGGAAAAAAGTGATTGATAGGGCCGCCCCCAATGTGTTAACGGAACAAAAGCCGGTAAGGCCTGTCGCCCTGCTTGTAGATGACGATCCGTTTATTTACCAGGTACTTAGAAGATATTTAGCCGGACAAATTGACTTGGAAAGCACTGCGGAGGGTGATCTTGCAGTTATTCTATGTGCAAAAAAACATTATGACTACATCTTTATGGATATTAACCTAAACAAAGGAATGGACGGAAAACAGACCACAGAAGTAATCAGGAAAATAAAGGGTTATGAAGGCATACCGATAATTGCCACTACCGCCTATACAATGGCCGGGGATAAGGAAGAATTCCTGTCGGCGGGTTGTTCGCATTATTTATCCAAGCCATTCAAACAGCAGGATGTATTGAATCTTCTTGAAAACATTTTAAGCGTTAAAGAAACCGCATACTGATTATTAAGATGAGGTTTTAATTTTTAAGACTGCCTGAATATAAATCTAAAATCATTCCTCAATGAAAATAAATTTTATTTTAGAAATGTTAGCAGTTAAAGTTATTTTATCACCGCTGCCCGAAATAATTTGAAAACTACAAAATTGTTATGAAATATTATTATATTCCGGTATTATATTGGCGTAACGAACTCAACCCCTCTATCCCCTTCCCTTGCCAAGGGAAGGGGAAGCAAAGGGGATGAGTTTGCCGAAATGGCAATATTCAAACTTTTGCTCAAACTATTTCTCTCATAAGATATGTGTGATACTTAAATTTTAGACAGATATATATTTTATATACCATTATAAAAACTTTTTATACTTATATGGAGGTTATATGGTTTTATTGGAATTTGCAATTTTCCCAACGGATAAGGGCGTAAGCGTAAGCCCTTATGTTTCCAGGATTCTGGACTATATTGATAAAAGCGGCGTTACTTACCAGCTTACTCCAATGGGCACTGTTCTGGAAGGCGACTGGGACAAAGTAATAGGCGTGGTTTCCGGCTGCTTTAAACTGCTTGAGGAAGACTGCAACCGCATATCGTTAAACCTGAAAGTTGACTACCGCAAAGGCAGTGAAAGCAGAATGCACACTAAAATTGAAAAGGTAGAAAATCTGTTGAATAGGAAGCTGAGGACTTAAGAATTGTATTTTCAGTTTGAAGGATTCCCTTATAAAACTTATTGATCTTCGTATATGGATAATGAAAGGAACAAAAGTTATATTTCTATTATGAAAGAAGACAAATTAAAGCCAAGGGCTTATAAGTATGACAATTAACAGCATAAAACTTCCAGAAGATAAGCTAAAAGAAATCTGCCTGAAAAATCAGGTAAAAGAACTTTCTATATTTGGTTCTGCATTAAGAGATGATTTCAACTCCGGCAGCGATATTGATTTGCTTGTTACTTTTAATGATAATACCGGGTACAGTCTTTTCGATATTGTAAGGATAAAAGAAGAGTTTGAACAATTTCTGGAAAGGCCTGTTGACCTGGTAAACCGAAATGCAATTGAAAGAAGCAAGAATAAATACAGGAAAAAGGCAATTTTAGAAAGCGCAAAGGTAATTTATGCCGCGTGACCCTGCATATTTTTTAGATATACTTGAGTCTGCAAAGATGGCTGTAAATTATCTTCTTAATGTTTCTTTAGAGGAATTTTTAGGAAATTATTTAATTCAGGATGCTGTAATCCGGAGGATCGAGATAATCGGAGAAGCTTCGGCCAGGGTCAGCCAGGAATCGAAGAAAAAGTATTCTCATCTTCCCTGGAAAGAAATGAAGGGAATGCGCAATCTTTTAATCCATGAGTATGATGACATAAATTTAGATGAAGTTTGGAACACTGTGAAAAATGAACTGCCCGGATTGATTAAACAAATTGAAGAATTAATATGATAAAGCCCAGATAGACTTTTTTTAAAATTTCATTATTACCCCACCTTCACAATTACCATCGTCATATCATCGTTTTGCTCTGCGGAGCCGCGGAATGTGTTTATTGAGCCCCATATCTCATTCATTATTTCGGATGAGGTTTTGCCCGCTTTGCCCTTTAGTATTTCAGACAGCTTATCTTCCCCGAAAAGGTCGTAATATTCGTTCATCGCTTCCGTTATGCCGTCTGAGAAGAAGGCATAAATTTGTCCCGGCTTAAGCTTTATTTCTTCCTCAATTAAAGTCTTATTAAAAACAGGCCCTTTTTCCAAGCCAACGCCTAATCCCTGCGTTCTGTAGGAATGTACTGTGCCGTTGGTAGCGGTAAGCAGAGGCATATGCCCTGCCCGGCAGAATGTTACCGTCTTATTATCAGTATCAAATAAAGCAAGCGTCATAGTAACAAATGAATTCCTTTCAATGGAATCATAAAAACGCTTGTTAAGTTCAATCAATATTTCTTTTGGGCTCCTGTTTGCAGTACATGCAAATTGTATCATAGTCTGCAGCTTGGTCATATATAAGGAAGCCGCCAGCCCCTTGCCGGATACATCGCCGACAACAACAAACAATTTGGAATCGGAAACCGGGATTAAATCAAAATAATCTCCGCCAACCTGCATAGCCGGAATCATTTCTCCGCAAATATCTAATCCGTTTGTGCTTGGAATGCACCTGGGCAAAAGCCCCTGCTGAATCCTTCTTGCAAGCGAAAGGTCTCTTTCAATTTTAAGCTTTTCCGCTTCGCTCTCATAAAGCCGTGCGTTCTCTATAGCAATAGCAGCCTGGTTTGCAGATGCTGTAAGCAGGTCTAAATCTTTGCCTGCAAACTGCGAACCTGAACGTTTCAGGCCGAATAACAGCAGGCCTACAACTTTTGACTTTATTATCATAGGGATAATTGTAAAAATACCCTCTTCCAATAACCTGTCATGCATATCCGGGAAGACCTGTGCAAATTCATTCTGCTCTATTACCGCCCGTGCAGATATAGAAAGCTTTCTATCAACTACCTGCTGTGCATTGTCAATGTTTATATTTATTTCATTATGAGAGAAGCCGACGCTTCTTACAAGATGGAATTCGTCGTCCTTTTTATCTTTTATCAATATTCCGAAATTGTTAATCTTCAGCATTTCCACAAATGTAACTTTCATGGAATCGAGAATGTTGTCAAACCCGACTAACGTAGAAACATCGCTGCTGAATTTTACAAGCACCTTCTGGTAAGCAAACTGCTCGGGATAAAATCTGGCTGTTATGAAATCCTGGAATTTGTCTTTGGTTGACTGAAACACAAGCGCAAACACTATAAAAATCACACCAGCAATAATGCCCTGAAAATCCGTGCCGATTGCACTGCTTATGCTCTGCCCCAAATAATAAATAGCAAAGAAATAAACAACTGCAAGGCTTACAGTGGCAGTGCCGTACATTAATGTATTTTTTACAACTACACTTACATCCATCATCTGGTATTTGAAAATGGAATAAGCAAACGCTATAGGCACAAGAATAATTAATATTATCGGCGTATAATACTGCGGGGAGTTAAATATAGTATCGGATATTGCAGGCGCAATTTTTGCCGTATAAATCGTCGCTGCAATTGATATTGCATATGCTATTAATATAATAAATACGGGCTTCCTTTCTTCCCTGGTTTTAATGCGCCTGTAACTTATAATTAAGGATGTTATGGCTACTACATTCAAAGTCCATACAATTCCGATAAGTACATTATTAATCAGTTTTATTTGTCCCAATTTCTCATTATCAAACTCGTAAGTATAAACAAGCGACATAATTAAAATAAGAGTAAAGACAAGGGGCAGTATAAATAACAGGCGCTTAACCCATTTCCTTTCTATTATTTTAAAGGGTTTGGGGAACGTCCAGAAAAATGCGACAAGCATAAAAGGTCTGAAGCACTGCCCTACTGATAACAGAAAAGCAATAAGCAAATAGTAATAGGGGCTTGCCTTAACCGTGGTGGATGAAAGGTTGCTTTGAATAAACACATAACAGCAGGAAATAACGGTTAATACGCCTAAACTGTAAAATAACTTTTGAACCTTCCCATCCGGTTTGGACATGAATACAATAAACCCGATGAGCATTTGAAACAACGCAAGAAGTACATTGGCAAGGCTTCCTATTTCTATAAGTTTTTTTACATATACTTTGGTATGACTAACTTTACCACCCTTTTGGATGGTATAATCTGCATAATCTCCTGCTTTTACTTTATTAAGTATTTCCTGCGCTACAAAAACATCTGTAAAAGGGATATGGTTTATTTCAAGCAGCCTGTCCCCGTTTCTAATACCCGCATTCCATGTAACGCCGCCGACTTTTACGGTTCTGAATAGAATAATTCTCTCGTTTTGTTTAATCTGTGTCGGATACCATTCACATTCGTCATTTGATGTAACTCTTACTACCAAAACCGTATATAACTCAATAATTGCAAGAAGTATCAGGACGGCAGACAGCCCTATTATAAATTTTTGCCTGTTCCTTAGATATATGTCTTTAATAAATGCCATTTAGGTTTTGTTTACTGTTAATAATAATAGAGTGATAAAATGCAAAATAACAGGAATAACTTTAAAAGTAAAAGGGACCTGATTCAGCAAATATAAATATCTTAAATTGCCTTGATAACCACAACAGTCATATCGTCGGATTGAGCTGTACCGCGGGCAAAAGCCTGAACATCGGTTTTAATTTTTTCTAATATCTCTTTGGAAGAAAGAGCGGCAGAATCAACGGCTAAAGCTTCAAGCTTTTCATCGCTGTACTCATCATCAAATTTATCTTTTGCTTCGGTTATACCATCCGTAAAAAGCAGAATAACATCATCTTTTTTCAACTGAATATTTTCCGAAATATACGGAATCATGGTTTTCATAACGCCAAGTATAATTCCGCCTTTATCCAGCTTGCGGATTACCCCGTCACGAATAAGCAGCGGATGGTTGTGCCCTGCATTAACATAATTCAGAGAACGTTTTTCATTGTCTAATATTCCCCAAAAGAAAGTAATAAACCTGCCATCGGAAGTGTTTTCGGAAATTAAATCATTTATAAGCGCAGTAGCCTCCTCAAGCTGCATACCCTGCCGGCATGTGGTTTTTAAGAATGCCTGCAGATTAGCCATCAATAAAGCGGCCGGAACTCCCTTGCCGGATACATCCCCGATAGCAACACAAAATGTATTGTCGTCAAGCCTGATTATATCATAATAATCCCCGCCCACCTGCTGAGATGTTAAATTCATTACAGCTATATCAAAGCTGCTGTATTGGGGTATTTTAGCTGGAAGAAGGTTGCGTTGTATTCCGCGGGCAATTTCAAGTTCCTCTTCCATTTTCTGCT
This sequence comes from Ignavibacteriaceae bacterium, assembly GCA_031292465.1. Taxonomy (GTDB): domain Bacteria; phylum Bacteroidota; class Ignavibacteria; order Ignavibacteriales; family Ignavibacteriaceae; genus FEN-1297. The sequence goes on along the minus strand of JARLHB010000304.1, from coordinate 2,978 downwards.
TGGCAAGCTCTTCTTTAAATAAACGCCTGTTCTCAATTGAGATTATTGCAAGGCTTCCAACAGAATAAATAAATTCAATATCAGACTCGGAGTATTCCTGATTATTAATTCTTTTGCTTAGCAGTATTAAACCTTTTGTCTGCCCCTGCAGCTGCATGGGGACAATTAATTCAATGCCGAGATTGAATAACTCATTATATTTTTTTCCAATTTCATGTTTTGACAGCGGATTTTCTAATTTCAGAAAATCATCACTGTTAAGCAGTTCTTTAAGCCGGTGTTCAGGAAATTTAGATTCAATTACCGTAGTTATGCCGTCTATAAAAGTTAATACGGCATATTTAGATACCAGGAACTGTCCTATTATAGAATAAACTAAAAGTTTTGCAACGCGTGCAGATTCTGAAAATAACCCGAATTCTTTGCTAAGTTCAAAAAGCGAATTAAGCCTCTGCACTCTTGAATCAAGGAACCGGTTTACAACGCTAAGTTTATCAACAACCATAGAATTCTGAATTGCAGATGAAGATATGTTTAAAATGGTTTTTAAAAATTCGCTGTCGTCTTCCGTAAAAGGCTGCTTATTCAGTTTTTCACCAAGACATACTATGCCAAGGCAGTCGTCGGAAGAAGATATTTTCTCTATCGCCTGAAGCCTGCCTTCCGAAAAATATTTCTTTAGTTCGGAATTATGTATAAGATTCTCATCTACTGGCAGTTCAGGGAATTTATTTTTTAATTCTTCAGGAATTCCTTTTGATGCTCTTAATAATAACTTTCCGTTTATGTTAAGGGCAATAAGGCCTCTTGTGGCAAGAAATTTTCCCATGCAGGTAAGAAGGACATTATTCAGAATAAAATCCAAATCCAGGCTGCTGTTAATAATCCTGCTGAACTCAACCAGCGCAGTAAGATTTCTTTTTACTTTTATACTTTCGGATTCATTCATATTGTATATTTTGGGATTATCTTAGTGCAGAATTCAAATTTTTAGATAACAATACCTGGTTATATTTGCCCGGTACGGAAACATATTTAACTTCATCCATCAATGATTTCATTAAATACATACCCAAACCGCCTACCCGGTGCTGCCTGTAGTAGGATTGAAGATCAGGATCGGGAACTGTTTCCGGCTTAAACGGTGTGCCGTGATCCATAATAATTATTGTGAATTTTTTATCGGCATACTTTAGTTTTACGGTTATTTCGCCTTCGGGGTAAGACTTATAAGCGTGTTTTATTATGTTAGTGCACGCTTCATCCACCGCCAATATAATATTATCTATTACATCGGATGAAAAGCCTATTTCTGTTGCGGCATTATAAACAAAGTCACGTATCATTGAGAGATTGTTAGTCTTGCTTTTAACAGACAGTTCTTTTTCTTTTATTTTATTATCTTCATTTTTCAAGTTTCTTAATCTCGTCGAATTTTTTTATAGCATCTTCTTCACTTTTAAATATTTCGTACAATAAAGGGAAACCCAGCAAATCGAAAATATTGTAAACTTTATCGCTCATTCCGGCAAGTTTAATATCGCCGTTATTCTCTCTGATTTTTTCTATAAAGGCCATGAATACTCCAAGACCTGCGCTGCTTATATAAGCAAGTTCCCCGAAGTTAACTACAATGGAATACCTGCTTTTTTCTATCAAATCAGAAAAAGTGTTTTCTAATACCGGTGCTGTATGGGCATCAAGGTATCCTTTTAAATAAATTACGTTTATGTCACCTGCGTCTTTAGTTGAGGTGCTGAATTCTGCCATTCTTTTTCTCCATCATTTTTTAATTTTTGTTTCCACCTTAATATAACCAAAGTTATATCATCATGCTGTGGAAGGCTTTGCGAGAATAAAGTTACTTCTTGCATTACTTTATTCGAAATTTCATCTGCATTTTTACTGCTGTTATTAATCAAAATCTGTTCAAACTGAAAGCTTCCGAAATCTTCCATTTCTTTATTTTTTGCTTCTGTAATTCCGTCTGTATAGAGAACGATTGTATCGTTCTCCTGCAATTTGAATTCAATTTCTTCAAGTGAATCAGCAAATTGCGGACCAAAATTCAATCCCAGCCCTATGCCCGAAGGCCGCAGGTTTTCAACAATGTTGTTCCTGACTAAAATAACAGGACAGTGCCCCGCTCTTGAAATTGAAACGGTTTCCGCATTCAAATCAATAACCCCGTATGCCGCGCTAACAAAACTTTTCCTGTCCAACGTACCTTGCAGAATATCATTCGCTTTAATAAGAATATCTTTCGGGTGTTCTATTATTTTCGAGAGCGACTCGAAAATTCCTTTTATCTCAGCCATAATAAAAGCCGCAGATATACCCTTGCCTGAAACATCTGCAATCACAAATCCAAGCTTGTTTTTATCAATTTCAAAGAAGTCATAATAATCACCGCCGACCTCAAAAGCAGGAATAAATACTGAAGAAATTTTCAGGCTTTCAAAATCAGGATTTTCAGAAGGCAATATCTTACGCTGGATTTCACGGGCTACATCAAGTTCTTTTTCCATCCGTTCTTTTTCAATCGATTCTTCAAGCAGGCGTGAATTCTCTATTGCAACAGATGCATAATCTGAAAATGTATCCATTGCATCCCTGTCTTCATCATCAAACATCATATCATTTTTCTTTGCCGCCATAATGAATCCTTTTACCTCATTATGAGCTTTAATTGGCGCTGCGGCAAAATTGAAATAACCCTCGCTTAACTGCGGCCTGTTCTTATATTTTTTTAAATTTATAATAAAGGAGCTGTTTAAGTCCTTTTCACCGCGGTTCTCAAAAATAAACTTGGTTATGTTGTTTGAATCATAATAGCCGATATTTTTATTTGCCAAAGATTTAAACTCAACCCCGTCTTTCCATGCAATCCATGAAGCTTGGGCATTGCAGACTTTAGTTGTAATATCCGTAACTGTTTCCGCCAATTCGGAAAAGTCGTGAGACTCTGTAATCAGCTT
>JARLHB010000303.1 GCA_031292465.1 Ignavibacteriaceae bacterium | reverse complement strand
TCAGATTTTTTTATTTTTCCAGCTCGTTTGAAAATGAATACGGAAAATCATCGCTATTTATGCCTTTAGTAAAATTAGGAACATTGCTCATATTAAAATCCAATGAGCCGCCGTTAATTATATCAGTATGAGTGATATAATTTTTAGTATAGCCGCTTCCGTTTAGCTTTGCATTTTCTATATAAATATTTTCTTTAGAATTATTTTTCGCATTTATCCGGAAGGTGTTTCCGTTTTCAAGGTATAAAGTAATTTTATTAAATAACGGCGAGCCGATTGCATACTGCCCGGCGCCGGGACAGACTGAATAAAATCCCATTGCAGAAAAAACATACCATGCAGATGTTTGCCCCGTGTCTTCATCTCCGCATAACCCGTCAGGTTCAGCTGTGTATAACAAATCCATGGTTTCACGTACATGCTTTTGGGCTTTCCATGGCTCGCCTGCGTAATCATATAAATAGATTGCGTGCTGAATAGGCTCATTGCCGTGAGCATACTGCCCCATTCCGGCTATAACCATTTCCGTTATTTCATGTATCTGCCTTTTATAATATGAAAAATCAAATGTAGGAGAAGCTGTAAAAACTGAATCCAGCCTGGATATAAATTTTTCCCTGCCGCCCATTAAATTTATAAGACCCTGTGGATCGTGAAAGACCGCCCATGTATAATGCCAGGAACAGCCTTCTGTAAATTCATCGCCCCATTTATCAGGGGAAAAAGGAGTTTTCCAGCTTTTGTCTTTATTTCTACCCCGCATAAAATTGATAGAAGGGTCAAAAACGTTTTTATAATTAAGCGCGCGTTTTGCAAAAATATCTATTTCGCTTTGAGGCTTTTTTAGTTCCTGCGCTAATTTCATTATTGTAAAATCATCATAACAATACTCAAGCGTTCTTGCAACGCTTTGATTGATATCTACATCATAAGGTATGTATCCATATTCATTATAATATTTTGCTCCAAGCCTGCCTACGGATTTTAACGGCCCTTCATTATCAGAATTTTTAAGAATCGCTTCATAAAGCGTATTAATATCATACCCTCTTATGCCTTTTAAGTAGGCATCTGCTATTATCGAAGCAGAGTTTGAACCAATCATACAGTTTCTGTGTCCCGGGCTTGCCCATTCAGGCAGCCATCCGCTTTCTTTATATGTATTAACCAGCCCTTCCATAATATGGCTGGTTAAATCAGGGTGAACAATTGTGAATAAAGGAAATACTGCCCTGAAGGTATCCCAAAAGCCGTTATCAGTAAACATATATCCCGGAAGTACCTTGCCATTATAAGGGCTGTAATGAACTATATTGTTTCCTTTATCAAATTCATAAAACTTCCTTGGGAATAACATCGTCCTGTATAATGCAGTGTAAAAAACTTTTAACTGGCTTTCCGTTCCGCCTTCAACATCTACCTTTCCCAGCCCTTCATTCCATGCTTCTTTAGCTTTTACCACTGTTTGTTCAAAGGTATCGTTTCCGACTTCTCTTTGAAGATTTAATTCTGCCTGTTCCGGACTTATAAAAGATGAAGCAACTTTAATATGGACTATATTATCCCCTTCAAATTTAAATTTTATTGCTGCTCCAACGTGTTCGCCTTCTTCTTCAAGGCTGCCCTTATGAATATCTTTTCCGCTCCACGTATAAGCTGTGTCAATTTCCTTATCGAAATAGATAACAAAGTAATTATGAAAATTGTCAGGTACATTCTCTTCATAATTTCTGCAATACCCGATTATCTTTTTTTCTTTAGGAAAGATTTTTACATAGGAGCCCTTATCAAATGCATCTATAACAAGAAAAGCTTTACCGGAGTTAGGATATTTAATCTGGAATTGAGCAGCCCTTTCCGTGGGCGCCATTTCCACCCACGTATCATAATCACCAAGATAAACCTGGTAATAATATGGCTTAACAGTCTCTCTTTTATGGCTGAACCACGCTGCCCTTGCATCTTCATCAACTTTTAATAAACCTGTTTCCGGCATTATGGAAAATGCACCGTAGTCATTTATCCATGGTGAAGGCATATGCGTCTGCCTGAAGCCAAGAATTTTGTGCGAACTGTAAGTATATTGCCATCCTTCTCCCATTTTACCGGTTTGCGGGGTCCAGAAATTCATTCCCCATGGCAATGCAATAGCCGGGTAAGTATTGCCATTAGACAACTTACGCTCTGAATCTGTACCTATTAATGGGTTAACATAATTTGCAAAATCCTTCGTCGATGTCTTTTCACCGGCAAGTAATAAATTAGAAACCAAAAAAGCCAAAAATATTATTCTTTTCATATTGTTATGTAAATTTTCCATTTTTTTGAAAACCATTTATAGTGAATTATACTGGAATATTATTAAAAAGATTATCCATCCGGAATATCTGTTGATAAGACTTTGGTAAACTCAAAGACATTGGCCTAAAATCACAAACACCCTGAAAGATTAGTAAAAGAATTACTTTTTTCAGAGGTGGAAATGTAAATAATAAAATATCAAAATTAACCCAGCTTTTACATGGAAACCAAAGATTTAGACATACAAACCATTCTTATTTATAAAGTCGGATTATTATTAGGCTCGTAATTAAAATTGATTATCAGGCTGTCTGGCAGAAGACGGTTTATCTTCATTTTTAAGGAAGGTTTTATTTTATAAGGCGGTAATTAATCAACTTAAGCAAAAAAAATGATGAGTTTTGCAGTTTAGTTTCTATATTCTTTACTATTACAGCCAACTTGCAGGACTTTCAAATCTCACTTAGTATATCCACTTGCAAGCTTATGCTTTTTGAATCCCTAAATTGCAGCTGCTCCCTTTTTAATTAGACCGCCTATACAAGACCATACTTAAAGTGACAGCCTTAATCTTCAGGAATAGCTGAATACCGTTTGTAAACTGGCAATGCTATTACCGCCCGGGTTTGAATATACTAAAAGTGTGACTTACCGGGCGAAGCTGTATTTAGAAAAATTATTAACTCCCTTTACTAAAAATAACAGATTCATTATTACAAACTTAAGGCTGCGGCAATTGAATTATACAGTTTTATATGATGCCAAACGTTATTATTTTAGTGTAGGGATTAATTTTAAATGGGAAAAACAATGCTGAATAAATATCGCTTTTTTGACCCGGATAAAACAATCAGGGATATTGCTTACAATCTTTATTTAAATGTTAAGGACCTGCCAATTATAAGCCCGCATGGGCACGTAGACCCCCGGCTTCTGGCAAAGAACAAACCCTTCCCGGATCCTACAGAACTAATAATTATTCCCGATCATTATTTATTCAGAATGCTCTATTCTCAAGGTATTCCCATGCAATCACTGGGCATTCCTACTGTTGACGGAACCGAAGTTGAAAGAGACCACAAGAAGATATGGCAGATTTTTGCCGATAATTTTTATCTCTTTAGGGGGACGCCGACAGGCATGTGGCTTGAGCATGAACTTGCTGAAGTATTCTGCATCCAGGAGAAACTGAATTCGCAAAATGCTATGAATATCTATGATTCTATACAGGAACAGTTACAGAGCAAAGAATTTTTGCCAAGAGTGCTCTTTAACAGGCTTAATATTGAAGTATTGAGTACAACCGACGGGGCTTCTGATAATCTGGAATATCATAAACAAATAAAAGAATCCGGGTGGAACGGCAGAGTAGTCCCGTGTTTTCGTCCTGATGCAGTCGTTAATATTACATCAAAGAACTGGAAACTGGAAATCGACAAGTTAGGCGGTATAAGCGGGATAGAAATTACCTCCTACAAAAAATATATCCGTGCAATAAAGGCAAGAAGAGAATTTTTCAAATCAATGGGCGCTGTTTCTACTGACCAGGGAGTATACGGCACATACACACATCGATTAAGTGAGAATGAATCAGAAGCAATATTCCAAAAAGCTCTGCACGGAAATGCGTCGGAAGAAGATTCAAGATTTTTTACCGCAAATTTCCTTATGGAGATGGCGGCTATGAGCGTGGAAGACGGACTTGTAATGCAGATACATCCCGGCGTATTCCGTAACTATAACACTGAAATACTAAATAAATTCGGCCTTGATAAAGGCGCGGATATCCCCGTTCAGACAGAGTACACAAAGAACCTGCATGAATTATTAAATGAATTTGGAAACAATAAAGATTTAACAATTATTGTTTTTACGCTTGATGAGACTACATATTCAAGAGAGCTTGCTCCGCTGGCGGGGCATTACCCTGCACTAAAACTAGGACCTGCCTGGTGGTTTAACGACAGCCTGCATGGTATGAAACGGTTTAGGGAATGTGTGACTGAAACAGCCGGAATTTATAATACTGTCGGGTTCAATGATGACACCAGGGCATTTCTTTCCATCCCGGCAAGGCATGACCTTTCACGAAGAATTGATTCAAACTATTTGGCAGGAATGGTGGCAAGACACATTATCTCTACTGATGAAGCACTTATTATGGGAAAGGCGCTTGCTTATGATTTAGCTAAGAAGGCTTACAAATTATAAGCATCCATTAATCCCGGCATACAGGGGCAGTTAACGTTTAAAATAAAAATTGAGCGTTGACTGCTCACTACATACATATATTCCAGATACAAAATTACTACCTTCATATTTTCTATTAGAAATAACATATTCCATTTAACACATTATTTACCGTAGGATTATATAAATGAAAGTGAAATTCATAAAAATACATGACAGCGATAATGTTGTTGTAGCGGTCGAACTATTAACTGCCGGTGAAAAAATATTACCGGAAGGTATAGAAATTACTTTAGCAGAAAATATTAACAAAGGGCATAAAATTGCTATTCATGATATTAAAGCGGGTGAAAAAGTAATTAAATACGGCCATGTAATTGGCCATGCCGTTACAGACATGAAGACAGGTGAATGGGTACATTCCCATAACCTTAAAACAGATCTAAGTGATGTAATTGAATACCAATATAATCCCGTAAAATCAGATGTTATAAAAAGCGTAGAAAATATTCCGACATTTTCGGGCTATAAAAGAAAAAACGGCAAAGCCGGTACGCGGAATGAGATATGGATTATTAATACTGTTGGCTGTGTTAATTCTTCAGCAGAAAAAATTGCAAAAATTGCAAATGAGAAATTCAAATCTGAAAACTTTGACGGGGTATTTACTTTCTCTCATCCTTATGGATGCAGCCAGTTAGGCGATGATCTTACTAATACACAACGGGTACTTGCCGGATTGATAAACAATCCGAATGCAGGCGCTGTATTAATATTAGGGCTGGGGTGCGAAAATAATCAGATGGGTACGCTGCTAAGTAAAATTGGTAATGCGGATACTGAAAGGATAAGAAGTTTTAATTCGCAGGATGTTACAGACGAAATTGAAACCGGCGTTAACAAGATTGAAGAATTATTTCAGATTATAATTAAAGATAAACGCGAAGAAATACCATTATCAGAACTTGTTATAGGCGTTAAATGCGGCGGGTCCGATGGATTTTCCGGTATAACGGCAAATGCACTTGTAGGAAGGATAACAGATATTCTAACATCATACAAAGGGACTGTTCTTCTTACGGAAGTGCCTGAGATGTTTGGAGCCGAACAGCAATTAATGAACCGGGCAAAGGACAAAGATACATTTAACAAAATCGTCTCCATGATTAACAGCTTTAAAAAATATTTTACGGATCATAACCAGCCTGTTTATGAAAATCCTTCGCCCGGGAATAAAGAGGGCGGCCTAACCACACTTGAAGAAAAATCGCTTGGCGCTATTCAAAAAGGCGGGACATCACGTATTACAAAAGTATTGGACTACGGCGAAGTTTTTTCAACTGACGATAGCAACGGCTTAGTGCTAATTAAAGCGCCCGGCAACGACGGCGTATCATCTACAGCTATGACAGCAAGCGGTGCTGTAATGCTGCTGTTTACAACAGGAAGAGGCACTCCGCTTGGCTTCCCCGTCCCCACAGTAAAAATATCCTCCAACACAGATATATTCAACAGGAAGCCGAACTGGATAGACTTCAATGCCGGCAGACTGCTGGATGGCGAAGAAAATATCGGAAACCTTACCGGGGAATTATTGAAGTTTATTATTGATGCAGCATCGGGGAAAATAAAAATGAAAAATGAAATTAACGGTTACAAAGAAATAGCGATTTGGAAGGAAGGCGTTACTCTTTAGCTCTTCTCCATTCCTGTCTCTTTAACAAAGATTTATTCGAATACTCAATGAGGTAAAAGTTAAGCTTATGCAGTTAAATAAAAATCACATATTATCAAACGACATCAAATCAAAGGATATATCAATAGGCCCGTTAGAAAACATGCCTGAAAAAGTAATCCAGTTCGGCGAAGGTAATTTTCTAAGAGCTTTCGTTGACTGGCAGTTTAATGAATTAAATAAGCAGGGCCTGTTTAACGGAAGAGTAGTTCTTGTTCAGCCGCTTGAAAAAGGGATGGTAAACACTATAAACGAACAGGACGGATTATACACACTCCTCTTACGCGGCATACAACAAGGTAAAGAAATTGAGAAGACTGAAATTATCACTTCAGTAAGCAGAGGATTAAATCCATATGAAGACTGGAAAGGTTTTCTTGAGTGCGCTGCAAACCCGGAACTAAGATATATGGTTTCAAACACTACTGAAGCGGGAATAGCGTATAGTAATTTACCATTCCCGGAAGATGCCTGCCCTTCAACTTTTCCTGCTAAAGCCGCTGCATTCCTGTATGAACGTTTTAAGAAGTTCAATGGCGATGCTAATAAAGGCCTTATAATTCTGGCTTGTGAGCTAATTGAAAATAACGGAAGCACTCTTAAAAAATATATCCTTCGCCATGCTGAAGACTGGAAACTTGGGAAAGATTTTATAAACTGGATTGAAAATGCAAACTACTTCTGCAATACACTTGTGGACAGAATAGTACCCGGATATCCGAAAGATGAAATAAAAGAAATTACTGAAAAGCTTGGCTATGAAGATAAAGTTATTGTAGCTGCAGAGATATTCCATTTGTGGGTTATTGAAGGCGATGAAAAGATTAAAGATGAACTGCCTTTTGCCAAAGCTGGTTTAAATGTTGCATGGACAAATGATTTGCAGAAGTACAGGACTCTGAAGGTAAGAATATTAAACGGCTCTCATACAACATTTACAATTCCTTCGTTCCTTGCAGGTAATGATACAGTAAGAGATTCAGTTAACGATGAGGTAATCGGTAAATATTTGAATGAAGCGCTTTTTAAAGAAATAATACCCGTGCTGAATTTTCCTGAAGAAAAGAAACTTGAATTTGCAAAGGAAATATTTGGAAGGTTCCGGAACCCATTTATTAAACATTATCTGCTTTCAATAGCGCTGAATTCCGTTTCAAAATTCAAGGTAAGGGTACTGCCCTCTCTGCTTGAATATCAGAAGGCAAATAAGCGCCTGCCTGATGCACTAACATTTTCTCTGGCTGCATTAATACTATTTTATAAAAATAAATTTTCAGGCGAAGCTAAACTAAGAGACTATCAGCTTAACGACGACGATGCTGTTATAAACTATTTTAAGGAATTAAGCAGCATAACAGATGCCCGTACCGCTGTAGCAAAGGTACTTTCAAACAAGGACTTTTGGGATGTAGACCTGAATCTTGTTGAAGGAATGACAGATAAAGTTACCGAATATTTTACGGCAATCTGCCAATCAGGTGTGCGTGAATCAATTATAAAATTACTAAAGAAATAAATAATTCTAAGGATGGAAATGTCAAAAGAAGAAACTATAAGTTCATTAATTAATTGCGGCGCTATAGCAGTTATAAGACTGGCTGATCCGAATAAATTAATAAAAGTTGCACAGGCAATATATGAAGGCGGCGTAACAGGAATTGAAATAACAATGACTATTCCGGACGCAATAAATGTAATTAAAACGGCGTCTTCTGAAATCGGCAGCTATATGAATATCGGTGTAGGAAGTGTACTGGATGCAGTAACTGCTCAAAAAGCTATAGATGCAGGCGCAAAATATGTTGTAAGCCCAATATTTAAAAAAGAAATAATTGACGCTGCACATAAGAATAATATACCGGTAATGCCGGGGGCATTTACGCCGACCGAAGCTTTGACTGCCTATGAAGCAGGCGCTGATATAATAAAGATATTCCCCGCCGATGTAGTGGGCATGGCATTTTTCAAAGGTATCCTGGCTCCTATGCCGCACTTAAAACTTATGCCTACAGGCGGTGTTAGCCTTACTAATGCCGGAGAATGGCTTAAAGCTGGCGCGTGTGCAGTTGGTGTTGGTTCCGCTTTACTATCAAAGCAAGCTATATCTGAAGGCAATTACAAAGTATTGACTGACAATGCAAAATTGCTTATGGAAAGCATCAGGAAAGCTAAACAATCTTAAGATACTTATTCTGCATGAATGGTATTATTAAAAATTTAAAATCGGAGGAAATTATAAATGTCTGAAAAAGTGGCAACAATGGGAGAGATAATGCTCAGGTTATCAACCCCGGGATACAGCAGGTTTGTTCAATCACAAAGTTTTGATGTTAATTACGGCGGCGGCGAAGCTAACGTAGCAGTCGCATTATCTAATTACGGATTCGACAGCTATTTTATTTCAAAGCTTCCCAAGCATGAAATTGGCCAGGCTGCTGTTAACAGTATGAGAAGATTCGGTGTAAAGCCTGACTACATCGTGAGAGGCGGCGACAGAGTTGGAATCTATTTTCTTGAAACCGGCGCCAGCCAGAGAGCTTCCAAGGTTATTTATGACAGGGCCGGATCTTCTGTAACGACCTTAGGCAAAGATGAACTGGACTGGGATAATATTTTTAAGGGCGTTAAATGGTTTCATTGGACAGGAATAACACCCGCTTTAGGCGAAACCGTTCAACAGTCTTTGGCCGCGGCTTGTGAAGCTGCTAAAAAAAATGGAGCAATAGTCAGTGCAGATCTTAATTTCCGCGCAAAGTTATGGTCGCCGCAAAAGGCGCAATCCGTTATGATTCCTCTTATGAAATATGTGGATGTCTGCATAGCAAATGAAGAAGACGCCGAAAAAAGCTTAGGCTTTAAAGCAGGTAAAACAAATGTAGAAAGCGGCGAACTGGATGAGAAGGGATATTTTATAATGGCCAAAGCTTTGAAAGAGCAATTTAACTTCAAAGCTGTTGCAATTACTTTAAGAGAAAGTTTTTCTGCTTCAAGAAACGGCTGGAGCGCACTGCTTATTGATGATAAGGATTGTAAAGAGCCATACCGTTCCAAAAGGTATGATATCCAAATTGTTGACCGCGTTGGAGGAGGAGACTCTTTTGCAAGCGGATTGATATACGGCCTGCTGAAAAAAGAAAATACCAAAGACGCTCTTGAATTTGCTGTTGCTGCTTCCTGCCTGAAACACACGATACCAGGCGATTTTAACCTGGTTTCAATTGACGAAGTTGATAAACTTGCTAAAGGAAGCGGCTCCGGAAGAGTGGAAAGATAATTACACTCTATTTATACAGAATACTGATCTCATGTAATAAGAACTCCTGCAATGTGAATAAACTGCGGACGCAGGAATTCTTATTTTACATATCTGTTTTATAAACAGGAAGCATATTATAGATAGCATCTGCAACCCCTCAACACTTCATATTAACTAACAAAAGGGATAATCCATAATGGCGATAAATAATGCCGCAAATAATACATCTACACCTAATATTTCAGAGGAGTCTGTAAAGGCCACCTCTTACCGTTGGTCCATATGTATACTTTTATTTTTTGCTACAACTATCAATTACATTGATAGAAACGTACTTGGACTGCTTAAGCCGGTCTTGCAGGTAAAAATAGGGTGGACTGAAGCTGAATACGGATTAATTATAGCTGCATTCACAACTGCTTACGCATTAGGCCAGACTTTTTTCGGCAGCCTGATTGACAAATACGGCACAAAAATAACTTACTCGGTTTCTGTATTCGTATGGAGCCTTGCAGCTATGGCACATTCATTTGCAGGGACACCATTTGGATTTGGCATTGCACGCGCTTCATTGGGTTTAGGCGAAGCGGGCAACTTCCCCGCCGCTATTAAATCAATTGCAGAATGGTTTCCTAAAAAAGAAAGGGCGTTTGCAACCGGATTGTTTAATTCAGGCTGTAATATCGGGGCAGTATTTGCACCCATTGTTGTTCCATGGCTTACCTTAACATACGGATGGCAAAGTGCATTTATTGTTACAGGTGCATTGGGCTTTATATGGTTGATTTTCTGGTACTTCATGTATGAAAAGCCAGAACTACACAAAAAAGTTAATCGTAAAGAACTCGAGTACATCCTAAGTGATAAGGAGGAAGAAGTAAAAGAAAGTATTCCATGGCTAAAACTCCTCAAGTACAAACAAGCCTGGGCCTTTGTAATAGGTAAATTTCTTACCGATCCTATCTGGTATTTTTATTTATTCTGGCTGCCCGGATTTTTAAGCCATAAATATGGCTTAAACTTAACCAATATGGGATGGCCGCTTATAGTAATCTATACTATGACAAGTATAGGCAGTATCGGCGGAGGCTGGCTCTCCGGCAAATTTATCAGTCTCGGATGGACGGTTAATAAAAGCAGAAAAGTAGTAATGATTATATGTGCAGTGCTTATTGTACCGATTGTAATTGCTTCAAATGTTTCATTATGGACTTCAGTATTTCTAATCGGCCTTGCAGCGGCATCCCATCAGGGATGGTCCGCAAATATTTTTACAACTGCATCGGATATGTTTCCTAAAAAAGCAGTTGGTTCAATTGTAGGGCTTGGCGGTACGGCCGGGGCAATCGGCGGGGCGTTATTCCAGATTTCAACCGGATTAATATTGCAATTTACAGGCTCGTACTTATCATTATTTATCATTTCCGGTTCAGCCTATTTGCTGGCTTTCCTTATCTTCCATTTACTTGTGCCAAGAATGGAAACAGCAAAAATATAATACTTTATAATTCGGTTAATACAACTATTTTAATTAAAAACATTTTTATAATAACTAATTTGGTGAGAAGATGATCATAGACGATATTAAAAATAAGCTGTTTGAAAAAAGTGATGACCCTGAGATGCTTAAGTTTAATAGAACTTTCGATATAAAAGCATACCTTAATTCTTTCAATAACATAGACAATGTTCTAACCTTTATAGGAAAAGAAGGAATAAATAAACATCTTTACATATTATCTTTATCAAAAGATGATAAAACAATAAGTCTGTTTGATGGTGAATTAATTACAATAAAAATTGATTCCTCGGAAATATTTTTGAAAAAATGCCCGCTTAACCATGCCAATTCAGAAATAATACAAAAGCATTTTGATTTTACACGCCCGGTAACAATCGGATTAACAAACTCATTCGGGTTCGGAGACAGGCTCGGGCTGGCAAATGCAGGCCATATCCGTTCATTAAGAGGATATAAATTTAAACCAATTTTTGCCCAGCAGTCAATAAGAGAGCTAACCCGCACTAACAGGACGGCAGAAAATGTTATTGATGCCGCTGTTTGGGCAGTATTACAGGAAGGTTATAAAGATGGGTATGGCGCAGATGCAGACCATCTGAAAACTAAAGCGGATGTTGACATGATGGTTAAAACAGGATACAGAACTTTTACCATAGACCCGAGCGACCATATCGTAAACGGCGTTGAAAATATTACCCCGGTTAAACTTTCAAAAGATGTTGCCAACCTGCCCTGGGAAACATACGGTTTC
>JARLHB010000302.1 GCA_031292465.1 Ignavibacteriaceae bacterium | reverse complement strand
TGTTAAAATGAACAAGCTTGAAAAGGCTGTTGAAAGCTACGACCTTGCCCTTGCAATAAAGGATGATTTTGCAAGCGCATGGTTTAATAAGGGAAATGCACTGGCAGATTTGGGCAGGCTGGAAAATGCGATTGAATGTTTTAAACAATCACTTGAACTTGACAAGTATGATGAAGCTTCTTCATATAATATAGCCAACATTTATGAAGAAATGGGTGATTTAACAAATGCAATTAAGTATTATACAGAAGCTGTAAAAATTAATGACCAGTATTATGAAGCCTTTCTGGCAAGAGGCTTTTGTTATGATACAGCCGGCAAATACCAGCTTGCACTTAAAGATTTTAATAAGGCAATAACATTATCGCAGGATAATGCGGAAGCATGGTATGCAAAAGCAGACCTGGAATATTCACTCGGCCAGTTAAAAGATGCTGTTGCAAGCTACAGAGAAGCCCTTACTATTGAACCTGACAATTATGAGATTTGGTTTAATCTTGCAGAAACCCTGCTTGAACTTGGCGACTGGCTTGAAGCAACGAATGCATACAGTGAGTGCATCAGGATTAATCCCAAGGATGCTTCATCCTATTACGGTAAAGCAAAAATTAATTTTATATTAAGCAGAACTCAGGAAGCAGTAGATTGCCTTAAATCTGCTTTTACTATTGATCCGTCCATTAGAACTGAGTTTGCCAAAGAGTACCCGGAGATAAAATCTTCTAAATTGTTCAAAAAACTTCTTGGCGAAATGTAAGGTTATTAAATTCGTAAGTGACTTAAAGATCTGCTTCAATCACTATAAATATTTGCAACAACGCGGTTGACAGGCATAAAAGTGTGCATTTTTATTTTCAACGGTATATATATAACTTAATTTTTATATATTTATTTAATAATGTTTTATAAGAAATGAAAAACTCATATCATTTGAATACAAAGTTAACAGGGCTCTTAGGACATCCGATAAAGCACACTTTTTCACCTTTAATCCATAACGTGGCTTTTCAATTAAAGCAGTTAGATTATATCTTTCTGCCTTTTGACGTTCCATCGTCAAACTTGAAGGCTGCTTTAAAGGGAATGATTGCGCTGGGTATAAAAGGTTTTAATATTACTATTCCCCACAAGGAAAACATTACCCAGTTTATGAATAATGTATCCGAGGAAGCATCAATAATAGGCGCGGTAAATACTGTTGTAAACGACATGGGTAAATTAACCGGGTACAATACAGATGTTAACGGGATATATGAAACATTGCTTCCTTTTAAAGATGATATAACAGGCAACGAAATAAGCGTGGTAGGCGCAGGCGGCGCTGCACGGGCTGTTATTTATACCTTAATCCGCTATTTTAAGCCGTCTGTTATCTATTTAATCAATAGGACGGAACAGCGCGCAGAGACTTTGAAAAATTATTTCTACGATAAAATGAAATATGATTCATTCAAAACAAGAGAGCTTTTTCCGCCTGATTTGATTGATGTATTTAAAAATTCAAAGCTTATAGTAAATGCTACATCTGTAGGCATGTTCCCGGATTCCGATGATGCGATTACTAACCTTAATAATTCATTTACAAAGGATCAAATAGTATTTGACCTGGTATATAACCCGCCGCAGACTCAATTATTAAAGGCCGCGGCTGCTGAAGGGGCCATAGCACTCGACGGGTTAAAAATGCTTGTATATCAGGCGGCTAAATCTTTTGAACTGTGGACAGGTGAAGAAATGCCGGTTGAACAGGTTTATAAAGCGCTTCAGCTTTATATAAAAGAATAAAGCCGGGCTATCCCTAAAAAGTATCAGATTTATAGCCGCAATCTTTATAATTATTGTGTTAAGATTGCGGCTATTTTAGTTTTATAATCTTAGCAGCTAAAACAGATTAATTCTTCCTCATTATATCAACCATAGTATTGTGTATTAAGCCGTTGGTGGCTAATATTTTTTTAGAATAAATATCTATGTCTTCGCCATCAAATCCAGTTACACGGCCGCCTGCTTCTTCAAGAATAAATTTACCTGCACATACGTCCCATGGATGCAGATATACTTCCCAGAAGCCGTCAAATACGCCTTTTGCAACATAGCAAAAATCAATGGCAGCAGAACCAAGCCGCCTCATTCCCCTCGATGCTCTTGTAAATGCTTCAAACTTTTCGAATATCTTTTCGTTGCTTTCCGCAAGATCATAAGGGAAGCCTGTTACAAGTAAACTATGACCTATATTATCATTTTTACTAACAGAAATCTTCTTATCATTTGCAAATGCACCGCTTCCCTTTTCTGCGCAGTAAACAATATCCTGCATAACATCATAAACAACACCTGCAACCGTCTTGCCGCTTTTCTGTACGCCAATTGACACGGAAAAAATCGGCAAGCTGTGGGCAAAATTTGTTGTGCCATCCAGAGGATCAACAACCCAAACAAAATCCGAACTGTTTTTAGTCTCGCCGCTTTCTTCAGCTAAAATTCCATGCGTAGGATAATTTTTGCTTATAAATTCCTTAATAAGTTTTTCCGAAGCTTTATCTATCTGTGTAACAAGATTTGTTTCATTGGTTTTAAATTCGATATTTAGGTTAGTACCGAAACCGTTTCTAATTATACTGCCTGCTTCTTTAGAGATTTTAATAATATCTTCTATCATCGCTTTTATAATCCATATTTTAAATTTTATCTGCAAATATAAAGAATTTATCAGAGTTTATTGTGCGGCTTTAATACCGGATATTCAGAAATCAACCAATAGCTTTTAGATGAAATTGTTCTATTGTTTCATTGTTCAATTGCTGAAATGTTGAAATACGGTCTTAAAGCACACCTTTTAATTTTCGTGTTTCATGTTTGATCAATGGCTTCGGCAGCATTTCCTTCCTTGAAAGCCGGAACGATTTTTGGTATATTTCAACTCCAATTATGATTTGAAAAGCAAAGGAGTGACTACTTGAACGAATCTGATAATATAGAAATCAGCGAATCGAACGATAATTCTATTTTGGAAAATTTGCCCGGAATACTTCCCATTCTACCCTTAAGAGATTTAGTCCTTTTCCCATATATGATTTACCCGGTATTAATCGGCAGGGAACAGTCTATAAGCGCCGCAAATTACGCGCTTGAGAATACAAAGTATATTTTCCTGTCCGCACAGAAAAAATCGAATATTGAGGACCCAAAAGAAGAGGATATATACAGCGAAGGAACAATTGCAAAAATTGTTCAGATATTAAAACTGCCTAACGGGTTAATGAAAATATTGGTTGACGGCCTTCTGCAGGGAAGAATAATTGAATTTACCGATAACAAGAATTTCTTCGAAGCTAAAATTGAAGTTATTGTACCTGAATATGAAACAGATCACGAACTGAATGCTTTAATCAGGCAGATGTCCCAGTTATTCAAAGATTATGTTAAAATTAACCGCAATATACCAAACGAAGCTGTATCTGCCTTTGAAAATATAGACGAACCGGACAGGAAGCTTTTTTACGTTGCGGCAAACATAAATCAGGCTATTGAAGTCAAGCAGTCAATACTTCAGAAGTTTAAGTTGAAAGAACAGTATTATGAAGTAATAAAAATACTGAACTCCGAAATTGACATATTGAAAATAGAAAAAGAAATTGACAATAAAGTCTAACACAAACCATCACGTTAGAAACGGTATGGCTTTATTGAGGCTCCATCAAAGTATATTGATTTAGAAGGATAAGGAACTTGGGTCTGGTCAACTACACAACCATCTTCAGAATTGGCTTGAACAAAGTTC
>JARLHB010000301.1 GCA_031292465.1 Ignavibacteriaceae bacterium | reverse complement strand
TAATTTTGAGCAAATATTTCAAAACAAAAATCCCGGCCGAAAATAGCCGGGTTTTTTGTTTTATCAATGGCTGAAATTGTAAGAAATATTATTATTTATTAATTACGGTCTTTTAACTTAACCATTACACTGTGTAAGAATATAAAATGATATTGGACAGCAGTAATTAAACTCTTGATAAAGCTATGCTGTAAGGTATTTAAATTTAAAATTTATTATTTTACATTTAACTGAAACGGGAACAAAATGAAAGAATACCTGGTAAGCAAATCGTATACATTTAATAAAGATTTTATATCCATTATTGATGAATTACCTCTATGGGCCGCACCATTCGGATTAAAATTACTTGAAAAGTTGAAAATAGGCAGGAACCTTAAAGTTCTTGATATAGGCAGCGGTACAGGATTTCCGTTGCTGGAGATTGCACAAAGACTTGGGGAAACTTCTGTTATTTACGGGATTGATCCGTGGCTGGATGTATTAAACAGGGCACAGTTGAAAATTGCTAATTACAGAATTAAAAATGCAGCCGTAATTAGCGGATATGCCGAAGAGCTCCCGTTTTCAAAATCGTATTTTGACGTCATTGTCTCAAATAACGGGATAAATAATGTTGAGGATTTAAATAAAACTATTTCCGAGTGCCGCAGAGTAAGTAAAAAGGGGGCCCAGTTTTTGTTTACTATGAATCTGGATAAGAGCATGATGGAATTTTATAATGTACTTAAAGACGAGCTGGAAAAAGAAAGCGATAGCATTTCTTTAGACCGGCTGGAAAAGCATATCTATGAAAAAAGAAGGCCTTTAAGTGAAATCAAAATGATTTTAAATGAAAATCACTTTGAAGTGAAAGAGGTAATTGAGGACAAGTTTTACCTGAGATTTGCAGATGCTACAACTATGTTTAATCATTCGTTTATTAAATACTGGTTCCTCGATAACTGGAAGAAAATAGCTCCTGTCCGGAATACAGAATTGATATTTGACAGAGTTAAAAGCAGGCTGAATAGTTTAGCTGAAGAGCAAGGGGAATTGAAGTTATCAATTCCCTTTGCCGTTATAAATTGTACTAAGCTCTAATAATGCTTTTACTGCCTTAGTTTAATTGGTTCTTAATAGAAGACGCCGTTCTGGTAAGCCCTGTTTTATTAAGCGCATTATAATAAAGCAATTTAATTGTTTTATTATCAGGGGATAAAACAATTGCTCTTTGGTAAGCTTCAAGCATATCTATGTAAAGTTTATTATCAGAATAGAAGGATGCTAATAAAGTTTGTTTTATAGAATGATCCAGCTTATCAATGTCTTTTAATAGTTTGCCTGCTGATTTCTTTATTGAATCTGCCGTACCTTTTGCTAACCAATGAAATTTACAGGTGTCGGTTATAGCTTTTTCCTTTTTGTTATTCTTTATAGACCATTTATAGCTTTTATCCCTGGATAAATTCAATTCCTGCAGGTTAAGTGTAATTGATGTATCGCTCAACTGTTTTGAGTACAACACGTTCCCTGAAACGTCAGTTAATTTTACTGTGTAAGAATTCCCGGAAACCGGATACCAGCATAAAGTAACAACCGGATCAAGTATATTTGTATTGTATGGGGTACCGTAATCGATAGAAGGCTTAACAGCTCTTTCCACCGAACCTGTTACCTTCATATCTCCCAGATCATCAACGGATTTTACAAATTGAGCAAGTACATAGCTGCTGAATTTTTTGGCGGAAGAATTCTTCTTTGAATTAACCATCGTAATCAGCTTTGATGTATTGTAAGAGCCCGCAGATTTTATCTCTAATGTCTTTCCGTCCTGATAGGCAAGATTCAGGTAGGATTTTTTCCCTACTTTAAGTTTATCATTGTCGAAGATCTTTTCACCGACTTTGGCAACAGTAGCATTTGAGTTCCTTGTAAGCGTAATACTGCCGTTAGCTGTTAAAATTATAAACTTCATATCTCCGCAAATGGAAACATTATAGTATAACACGATTAAGGCCAGGGTAAAAAATAATTTTTTCATTTTATGTACTTTTTGTTTTTAATGATTTTAATTTCTCAACAATGATTTCATAAATTGCTTCCGCATCTGAAATTAAGACTATAGAAGCAAGAATTAATGTAATACTTATTTTTAAGTTATAATTTAAGAGAATTTCCATTTCAATAAAAAGTATAAGTATAAATTCTACGGTCTTCGTTGCCAGGCTGGTAAGGCTAAGCAAGTCAACTCTCTTCTTTTTGATGAAATGAAGCAGCACTATATTAAAATAGCATATTAACATAGCTAATAAAAGTTCAATCCAGGTCGGAAGGTCATTTATATAATCTTTGTGCAGAATCATTGATATAATATTGGCGTGAATTACAACCCCGTACATATCAGGGTAAGTTTTGCCTGCGTAATTATCATTAAGCGGGGTATAAAAGATATCTTCAAATATTCTGTATACCGGGTAGTCGCCAAGGAAACCAAGAATAACGATTTTATTTTTAATAAAATCCAGATTATTCAGGTTATCCGGATTTGTACCGTCTATGTAATAAAACTTATCAACGTTTCCGCGGTAATTAATCGTTTCAAAATCACTTTTTCTGTTTACCAGGTTGTTGTAAGAATCCTTATCAAATATTTTTACAACGGATGCTGCAAATGAATTAATAGTACTGTCTTTAAACTTTGCGGAAGGCTTAAACATCCTGATCGTAGTTAGGTTTGAGCCGTCCTTACTTGGAAGATTAGCATACCCGGAGAATGCATTATTGCCGAATCTGCTAATTGATGTAATAAGTGTATCGTAATTCTGATTTTGGTTATTATAGGCTGTAAGTTTGTTTACAATAACAGTATTGCCGTCCAAGGCAATGGCATCCTGCAGTTTAGAATCTCCAACAGGTTCTTTGTTGTCTTTGAATAATATATCCAGGCCGACAACCTTTGGTTTGTAGCTTTTAATTTTTGTTATTAGTTCAGCAAGCTGGGGCCTGTTAAGATACCCGATATTTACAACAACAACATTAGTATCGGCATTCTTGTCGCTTGTGAATTTAGAGAACACTAAATCATTCATGTCAAAATCATAAAGTGCACTCTTTAATGGATTAAAAAATCCAAGGTTTACGGGTATAAACGTAAACAGATACATTATGACAAAAGCAGTTATAGTGATGCCCACGTATTTTAAGTTCACGATTTTTTTCATAATAATAGAAAAATTGTTAAATGGTTACTGCAATTTAATTATTATTATTTTCAGGGCAATAGGTAAGGTTGTTTTTTTTTAGGGGAAATCCGGGAAAGGAGAGGGAATGCTTTTAGGCATTCCCTTTTATTAAAATGAGACAGGTGCTATTCAATCATTTCTTCGTCGTTGTTTATGTCCTTAACTTTATCTTTTGACTGTTTATAGTTATTTAAATTGTAAGAAATACCCAGGTATAGAACCCTGGAATCCCGGCGCCCGGAATTGAACGAAACAAACCCATCACCGTAAGTTTCAGAGCTGTATCTTCTCTGATTAAATATATCGCTTATTCTTAAAGTCGCGGATAAATTCTGGGAAAAATCTTTTTTCAGTGCAAAGTCCGTAAAAGTAACTGCATTCACTTTACCCTGAGCGCTTACAGATGGCGAATTATAGGTTGATGAGATTTGGAAAGACAATGTCTTATTCAACATCCAGGTAGAATTAACCCTGCCTGTGTAGCTGTACGAATAATTGCTTAATCCGTTAATATAATAGGGATCGTTTATATCTCTTCTGAAATAAGAAACATTTGCATTAAACCTCCACCACGGGAAAAAGCTTCCGTTTCCGATCAGTTCAGCGCCGTAATTTTTCTCATCGGAAATATTTAAGAAGGTTGTTTCAGTTACGTTGTTTTGTGTAAGTGTACTTATCTGTGTTATTAACCCGCTTGTCTGTTTATAGAATACAGAAGAAGTAATATTGAAGTCAAAGAAAACAGTGCTGTATCCGAGTTCATAAGAATTAGTATATTGCGGCCGTAAATCAGGGTTGCCGTAGGAAAGGTTTAATGAATCGGAATAGTTGATAAACGGATTTAATTGCCATGGGTTTGGCCTGTCTACCCGGCGGCTGTAACTGATCTTTAATTCCTGCAATGGGGTAAAATCATACGCAACGTAAATCGAAGGATATAAGCTGCGGTACTGGTCGTTAAAAGTTTGATTGTTATTTAATAGCTTAGAATTTGTGTTCGTATATTCACCACGTACACCTGCCTGATATTTGAAATCTCCGGCTGCGCCCGTGTATATTCCATAGATTGCATGTATTTGCTGTTTATAATCAAAATTGTTGCTTCTGTTGTAATTATTAACCCAAATATCATTACTGCCGTCATAGTTATAAAAATTATAATCCATTCCTAAATGCCTGATATAACTTTTGAAGCCCACTTCCATGCGGTTATTGTCGCCTAAAGGATTTACATAGTTAGACTGTACAGTCCACTCATTATTAAAATTATTACTTGTATTTTTAATGTCTTTGTAAGGGATGTATCCAGTGCTGTCCATTAAAGAGTATAAGATATTATCAGTCGATGAATTGCTTGTCATAGAATTATTGGAATATATAACATCGGCCGTCAGTACCTCATCCTTTTTTTCGAACTCTTTTTTATAACTGGTGGTATATGTATAAGAATTTATGTATCGCGAAGTATTATTAAGCGTTTGGTAATAAGCGCTTGAATCATTTAATTCATCGGTCGTTGTGTTATTCTGAGTGCCGTTATTAGGGGCCGAAAAGTTCCTGTATTGGAAATTAAATGTGAATGTATTGAAGTCGTTCAATAAATAATCTGCACCCAGGTTAATATTGCCCATTTTCCTGGATTCAGTTGAAGAAGACGTTTGGTTTAACAAAGTAGTGTTGCCGGTATAATAGTTTGTCCTGTTAGTTGCACCTACACGGTCGTCATTAGCGATACGGCCGCCAAAGTTACCAAAGAAGTTAAAATCGCCGGTTCTGTAATTCAAATTAGCAGATCCGTTATATTTGTCACCCGTTCCGGCATTAAGATTGAATATGCCGTTAAATCCTAAATTGGATTTTTTCTTTAGTACTATATTTATTATACCCGCAGTTCCGTCAGGATCATATTTAGCAGAAGGATTTGTAACCAATTCAACTGATTTAATAGAGCTGGCGGGTATGGAGGTTAACACATCGCTGCTTTGCAAACCGGCCAAACCTGAAGGCTTACCGTCAATAAGAATGGTAACATTACTATTGCCTCTAAGGCTTACATTTCCATCAATGTCTACTGTTAAGGATGGAATATTCTGCATTACATCTAAAGCAGTTCCGCCAGAGCTTGATAAATCTTTATCTACATTTATAACTTGTTTATCAAGATTAGTAACAACCATATCCTTGTCGCCCTTTACAACAACTTCTCCAAGCTTTACAGCCGAGGATGTAAGGGAAATGGTGCCTAAATCTACAATACTCTTTTTGGGGGTAACAACAACACTTTTTATTGTATTAGTTTTATACCCGATGAATGTAACTTTAGCATAATATCTTCCCGGATTTACCTGAGAAATATTGAATACGCCGGTTTCATCGCTTACAGTTCCGTTTACTACAGTTGAATCTTTAGGATTAAATAACGTAATATTTGCATAATCTATAGGCTGACTTGTTGAAATATCAATTACTTTCCCCTTAATAGTTCCCTGGAAGTTACCGGGCGCCTGCCTGTTGCTTTGCTGTGCTAAAACAATAATATTTAAAAATAGTATTATTATCGTTAAACTGAATTTTCGCATTTACTCTCCACACTCTCTTATATAAATTATTTTTTAGTTATTATTTTGACAACTGCTTTCTAAATGGCGTTTAATAATGGATTTGCTACATGATGGACGGACAATATCATTGATGAATGGTAAAATAGATATATAGATAAATGGGGCAATTCTTACTAATTTTTCCTTAAGCGAATTTAAATGAGCTGGTTTATTTATAATACAAACTTATAAACCTTATTTACGTTATTAAAATTGTTTTCTTGCTATTTCTAATGCACAATACTAAATAGTTTTTTGGTAGCCAACATATGCGGTTATTGTTTTTTCACCTCCATACGCCGAGCCTATAGAAAACAAGATATGATTTGTTTCATCAGGATTAATGAATCCGCCTACATTATAGCCCTGCATCGAATTGGAATCCTTCGAATCCGGTGTATGATAATATACTTCGCCGCCGAGAGTCAAGACATCAGAAAAATCATATTGAACCTCCCAGCCGGAATAGGTCCAATTTTGGTTCCCGGGGCCGGGATTAATCCAATATCCCGCGCCGCAATAGGTAGTAAGTTTCCCCCAGCTTTTCTGAAGCCATACAGGCAGATATAGTTGATATTTTCCATTCCCCAGGCCTTTGCTTTTGTCTCCTGTAGGAATTTCGACAAGCGGGAATATTCCTATTTGCGGTATGCTTTCAGTTTCTGCCACAAAACGGTACTTTATC
>JARLHB010000300.1 GCA_031292465.1 Ignavibacteriaceae bacterium | reverse complement strand
TGCATTTAATATCCTTATTCCGGCTGTACCGGAGGGCTCGCCGTCATCGGAATATTTGAAATTGTCTGTGGACTTTCGGGTATTTAACCTGTAAGCATAACAATGGTGAGTAGCATCAAAATACTCCTTTCTAAGCCTGCTCAATATCTCTTCTGCTTCGTTCGCAATGGTTATGCAGAAAGATTTACTTAAGAAAAGTGAGCTTTTTTCCTTAAATTTGTTGTCGGCAGATTTTTTTATTGTTTTTATTTCTTCAGTTTCAATCATCAGAATACGCTGCTATTTTATATAGAAACGGGTTGACGCAACTCAAATTAAATTGCTTTTCAAACCAATGATAAGTAATATAATATTTTAAATATTTAAAATTTGGCTTCATGTGGAAAAAGATACGATTATTATAAAAGGCGCAAGAGAGCATAATCTAAAAGATATTGATGTAGAAATACCGCGTGATTCTTTTACAGTAATTACAGGACTTTCGGGTTCCGGTAAATCATCATTAGCTTTCGATACGATTTATGCAGAAGGGCAGAGGAGATATATTGAATCTCTTTCCGCCTATGCAAGGCAGTTCCTGGATATGCTTGAAAAACCCGACGTTGATCTTATAGAAGGATTAAGCCCCGCTATTTCAATTGAACAAAAGTCCGCATCCGGCAACCCGCGTTCAACGGTGGGAACCGTGACCGAAATTTATGATTACCTGCGATTATTGTATGCAAGGCTTGGAACTCCATATTGTTATAATTGCGGCAAGCCGGTTACAAAGCAGTCGTCCGTTCAGATTATCGATTCCATAATCCAGACTTTAAACGGGAAAAAGATAAATGTTCTTGCTCCTGTTATAAGGGGCAGGAAAGGCCATTACAGGGAACTTTTTGAGGAGATACTATCTGATGGATTTCTAAAAGTTAGAGTTGATAATGAATTCCATGAAATCTCAAAGGGCCTGCAGGCAGACAGGTATAAAATCCATAATATCGAAATAGCTGTTGATAAATTTACAGTTAACGAAAACTCCAGGACAAGGCTTACAGAATCAATTGAAGTCGGTTTAAATTACGGCAATGGAATAGTTATAGTAAATGACAATACACAGGATTATGTCTTCAGCCGTCATCTTGCTTGTCTTGACTGCGGGATAAGCTATAGGGAGTTAGCACCCAACTCATTTTCTTTTAATACGCTTTACGGCATGTGTCCCGCATGTGAAGGGCTTGGCGAGAAGAAAGAGCTTGATATAAATTTAATGATTCCTGACTGGGATAAATCAATCAATGGTGAAGGATTAGCACCACTTGGAAAGCCGCGTACAATATGGTTTTTCAACCAGTTAACAGCCGTAGCTGAAAAGTATGGATTTGATTTTGATACGCCGCTAAAGGACCTTACTGCTGAACAAAAAGATATCTTGTTAAACGGCAGCAAGGATAAAATCGCTTTCTCATATTCTTACGGAACAAGCAAGCCCGTTACATACCTGCACAGATTTGCCGGACTGGTGAATCATTTGAAAAATTATTATGATACAACATCCTCGAACCATATACGGGAATGGGTTGAATCATATATGAATACAGTGCCGTGCCCTGAATGCAAAGGCGGAAGGCTTAAACAGGAATCATTGGCTGTGGAATTTCAGGGACAAAATATCAGCGAGCTTACAAATTTATCAATTGTAAAAGCAGAGAAATTTTTCAG
The DNA here is from genome assembly GCA_031292465.1 of Ignavibacteriaceae bacterium. Taxonomy (GTDB): domain Bacteria; phylum Bacteroidota; class Ignavibacteria; order Ignavibacteriales; family Ignavibacteriaceae; genus FEN-1297. The sequence continues at coordinate 2,028 of JARLHB010000300.1, read as the reverse complement.
TAATCTGCATTTATCCGGCAATGAGGGGATAGTTGCAAAACCAATTTTAAAAGAGATTACAGAGAGGTTAAGATTTCTATTAAACGTTGGCCTGGATTATCTGACATTGGACCGTCCTGCACGTACTTTATCCGGCGGTGAATCTCAGCGTATCCGTCTTGCAACGCAGATAGGCACACAGTTAGCAGGAGTTCTTTATGTATTGGATGAGCCAAGCATCGGGCTTCATCAAAGCGATAACCTAAAGCTTATAAACTCACTGAAGAATTTAAGGGATTTGGGCAACACGGTAATTGTAGTTGAGCACGACCGCGAAACTATGGAGAGTTCCGATTATATGATTGACCTTGGCCCGGGAGCAGGTGAACACGGCGGTGAAATATGCCTGGCAGGCGAAACCAAAAAATTACTTGAATCAAAAGACGGGATGAATTCTCTTACACTGGCGTACCTTACTAATAAAAAACAAATTGCTGTGCCCGAAGAGAGAAAGAAAGGGAACGGTACATTTCTTACCCTAAAAGGCGCAAGCGGGCATAATTTAAAAAATGTGGATTTGAAAATACCGCTTGGTACTCTTACATTAATTACAGGGGTAAGCGGTTCCGGAAAATCAACAATAATAAATGAAACGCTCTTTAAAATATTGATGAATAAGATATATAAGTCCAAAGTGGTACCACTGCCTTATAAATCTATTGAAGGGCTGGAACATATTGATAAGGTCATAGAAATTGACCAGTTGCCGATAGGCAGGACGCCGAGGTCTAATCCTGCAACTTATACAGGGCTGTTTACTTTTATAAGAGATTTGTTCGCGCAATTGCCTGAATCAAAGATGCGCGGGTACAGTACGGGGCGGTTCAGCTTTAACGTTGCAGGCGGCAGATGCGAAGAGTGCGGCGGTGACGGCCTTAAAAAAATTGAAATGAACTTTCTGCCGGATGTTTATGTTGAGTGCGAATCATGCCGCGGCAAGAGATATAACCGGGAAACTCTGGAAGTTTTATATAAAAGGAAATCAATCGCTGATATTCTTGAAATGCGTATAAGCGAAGCACTGGAATTTTTTGAAGACCTGCCGAGAATAAAAAGGAAATTAAAAGCGATTAATGATGTTGGTTTGGGCTACATTAAGCTTGGACAGCAGGCAACTACGCTTTCAGGCGGCGAGGCGCAGCGCGTTAAGCTTGCTACGGAATTAAGCAAGATAAGCACGGGCAAAACCCTGTATATTCTTGATGAACCCACAACGGGACTGCATTTTGAGGATGTGAATATTTTACTAAAAGTACTTAATAAACTTGTAGTAAAAGGCAATACCGTTATAGTTGTTGAGCATAACCTTGATGTTATTAAAACAGCGGACTGGGTAATCGACCTTGGCCCTGTAGGCGGGGAAGACGGCGGAAGAATTATCGCTGAAGGCACACCCGAGCAGGTTGCAAAAAACAAGAAAAGCCTTACAGGGGAATTTCTGAAAAAGGAATTGAATATTAAATCTTAGTGTCCATTTGTGCTCTTAGTAGTACAGTCTGGGAAAGTCACTTTACCACGTAGACACTAAGAACACTTAGAAACACTAAGGAAATATTTAATAGTAAATACTTCTAAAAATTGAGACGGGGAACAATCAATATTATTAAAATTACGTTGCAAAGCCATATGAAAGTATGTATATTAATATGTATTTTTAGGACGAATGATGGCTGATCCATCGTTTGAGTGGGATGAGAATAAAAATATAATCAATAAAAGGAAGCATAAAGTTTCTTTTGAAGAAGCTCAACTGGCTTTTGTTGATCCGGACAGAATTATTGCGATAGATATCGAACATAGTAAAATTGAAGATAGATATTACTGCTTTGGTAAAATTGATGAAGAAATTATTACTGTAAGATTTACATACAGAAAAAATGTGATTAGGATTATAGGAGCCGGATATTGGCGCAAAGGAAAAATGATATATGAAAAAGAAAATAAAATACACAGATGAGAACATAGGTAAGGTAAAAATTATTAAAGACT
>JARLHB010000299.1 GCA_031292465.1 Ignavibacteriaceae bacterium | reverse complement strand
CAGTATCAATAGCAGTATTTGGTATTAACTCGGGAGAAGCTTTTGCGGCAGTAATAGGTCCATTAGTAGAAGTGCCGGTATTAATATCTTTAGTTAATGTAGCCTTGTACTTTGAAAAAAAATATTTCAGGCGCGGGATAAAAGGAATCAACTTAGATACAATAAAATAAAAGGAGTTATTAAATGGAAAACGGGAATGATCTTAAAAATATTGTAAAAGAGAAATACGGACAGATTGCAGTACTAAACAGCAGCGGGTGCGGATGCGGCTGTTCTAAAGTTGTTGATTATACTATCATACAGGACGATTATGACGGAATTAAAGGCCATGTAAAAGAAGCCGACCTTGGTTTAGGATGCGGCGTACCGACCGAATTTGCCGGTATAAAAGAAGGAGATACAATAGTTGATCTTGGCTCAGGTGCAGGCAATGACGTATTTGTTGCAAGAGCTATTGCCGGTGATAAGGGAAAAGTTATCGGCATAGACTTTACACCACAGATGCTTGATAAAGCAAATAGAAACAATGAAAAACTTGGATATGAAAATGTTGAATTCAAACAGGGAGAAATAGAAAACATTCCTCTTGAGGATTCATCTGCAGATGTAGTTATAAGTAACTGTGTACTAAACCTGGTTCCCGATAAAATGAAAGCATTTTCCGAAATTTACAGAATAATAAAACCAGGCGGGCATTTCTGTGTATCCGATATTGTGCTGAAAGGTGAACTTCCTGTGGAATTAAAAAAGTCTGCCGAAATGTATGCAGGGTGCATAGCCGGAGCTATTCAACAGGATGAATATATAGAGACAATTAAAAAGGCCGGATTTACGAATATTGAAATAAAGAAATCCAAAGTAACTGAACTTCCGGTTGATATACTTAGCGATTATTTATCTGTTGAACAGATTAAAGAATTCAGGCAAAAAGGAGATGGAATTTTCAGCATTACAGTTGTGGGAACAAAATAAGACAAAGGATTTATTGTGCAAAATACTTTAGTAAAAGCGGAGAAAAAGGGAATAATTCATATATTATTCTTGCCTGCAATGCTTCTCGCCTTCTGGCTGTTTATATATCTCAATATCGAAAAGTGGGCAAATTATTTTACAATTTCTGTAATAAAGCTTAACGAAAATACAAGATTTGCAGATACGTTAAGGTTCTTCTTATTTGAAGTGCCGAAAGTTTTACTTCTTCTAGTGCTGATTGTATTTATTGTTGGAATTATCCGCAGTTATTTTTCACCGGAAAAGACTAGGAAAATTCTTGAAGGAAAACCTTTGTTTGCAGGAAACATTATGGCAAGTTTACTTGGTACAGTCACTCCATTTTGTTCATGCTCGGCAATACCCTTATTCCTCGGTTTTATTGAATCAGGCGTACCACTCGGTGTAACATTTTCTTTCCTGATTGCCGCACCTATGATAAATGAAATAGCGGTAGTTTTGCTATTCGGTTTGTTTGGGTGGAAAACAGCTTTAATATATATGACAACCGGGCTGCTTATCGCTATGATTTCCGGTTTTATAATCGGGAAGCTACGCCTTGAAAAATATGTTGAAGACTGGGTTTATAAAATTAAAAGCAGTCCTACAGAATTGCAAGAACAAGAAATCTCATTTAAAACGAGAATACAATCTGGGTATAATGCAGTAAAAGAAATCGTAGGAAAAATCTGGATTTATATCATAATAGGGATAGCGGTAGGTGCAGGTGTGCATGGCTACGTACCTGAAAACTTTATGGCAGGTATGATGGGAAAAAGCACATGGTGGTCGGTTCCCCTTTCGGTTCTGATCGGGGTTCCGCTCTATTCAAATGCTGCCGGAATTATACCAATAGTGCAGGCGCTGCTTGAAAAAGGAGCTTCCCTTGGTACTGTGCTGGCTTTTATGATGTCGGTAATTGGCTTATCATTACCGGAAACAATTATTTTGAAAAAAGTGCTTAAACTCCCATTGATATTTACCTTTGTTGGTATAGTTGCCGCAGGAATAATGCTGGTGGGATATTTATTTAACATAATTTACTAAATCTAAAAGGAGAAAGAAATGATAATTAAAGTATTGGGAACTGGATGCGCAAGGTGCAAATCTTTGGAAAGCAAAGTAAGGGAAGTTGCAGAAGCCCAAGGAGTTGATGCTGAAATTGAGAAAGTAACCGATATTCAGGAAATAATGAAATACGGGATAATGGCTACGCCCGGACTGGTAATAAATGAAAAAGTGAAATGCTCCGGAATTATTCCAAATGATGATGAGTTAATCCAATGGTTCAAGGAGTGTTAAAATGAAAAATATTATATATTCTTTTGTTTTAATAGCGATTGTATTCATTTCTTTTAATTTTGCTCAAAGCAAAAAAGCAGCCGTACAAACTAAAACGGTAAAACCTAAAGTAACTTTCGTAGAGCTTGGTTCTGTAAATTGTATACCCTGCAAAAAGATGCAATCGGTTATGAAAGCAATAGAAGCAAATTACGGTGATCAGGTAAAGGTTACTTTTTATGATGTTTGGACGGAAGAACAAAAACCTTATGCAGAGAAATATAAAGTCAGGATGATTCCCACCCAGGTATTTCTTGATACTGACGGGAAAGAGTTCTTTCGTCATGAAGGTTTCTACCCCGAAACAGAAATCGATAAATTATTGCAGTCAAAAGGGTTGAAACCTGTAAATAAGAAATGATAATATGATTGAAGGGATTTTTAATTACTTATACGAAGCAATGACCGGTGCTTTATGGATTGCCATGCTTGCTTCATTTGGCTGGGGAGTGTTGTCAATACTTCTTTCGCCCTGCCATTTATCAAGTATACCGCTTGTTGTGGGATTTATCAGTTCGCAGGGAAAAACTTCCCCGGGAAGAGCATTTTATATTTCCCTTATATTTTCTACAGGTATACTAATTACTATTGCTCTCATAGGAATTGTCACTGCCTCTCTTGGAAGATTAATGGGCGATATCGGAAACACTGGCAATTATCTTGTTGCAGGAATTTTCTTTTTGGTTGGGCTTTATCTGCTAGACATCATAAAGCTTGATTGGAATTCCAGCTTCGGTAATACAAAAGCTAAGGGGCCGTTAGCTGCACTAATACTCGGACTGCTTTTCGGAT
>JARLHB010000298.1 GCA_031292465.1 Ignavibacteriaceae bacterium | reverse complement strand
TATCATCAGCATGGTCTCCGGCTACCAGTATTCTAATGCTGCTTTTAGATATCGGGAGCACATTATCTTTTCTCTTAAGCAGAACCAGGGATTCTCTCACTGCACGGCGCGCAACCTGCCTGTTATTGAATGAGCCAACAGAATCTATAAGAGTTCTATCGGTAAACGGCTTTTCAAATAATCCCTTCTCAAATTTAATTTTTAAAATTCTGGTTACAGCATCGTTTACCCTATCCATTGTTATTTTACCGGTATTCACCAGGTCCTTCATGGCATTGTAAAAATCTCTATACCTTGTAGGCAGCATTATCATATCAACACCTGCATTAACAGAAGTTTCCACATCCTGCTCATAATCGCTTCCAAGCTGGTCAATAGCGGCCCAATCAGATACGACAAATCCTTTAAATCCGAGCTCCGTTTTTAATACATCAGTAAGCCAGTATTTACTGGCATGCATCTTAACGCCGTTTATGCTGCTGTAAGACGCCATAACGCTGCCTGCGCCAGAATTAACCGCATCTATATATTGTGGTAAGTACAAATTCCTAACAGTTGTATCGTCAGCAACAACGTTGCCCTCATTCTGGCCGTTTTGTGTGCCGCCGTCTCCCAGATAATGCTTGGCGCATGCTAAAATGCTTGTACCCCCGGACAATTTATCGCCCTGCAAGCCTTTAATTTCGGCATCGCCCAGCAGTCCGGCAAGTTCGGGGGTTTCTCCAAATCCTTCGTATGTTCTGCCCCATCTTATATCCCTCGGATTCGCTATGCAGGGAGCGAATGTCCAGTCAATACCCGTTGCCGATAATTCATCTGCTGTTACTATGCCTTCCTCTTTTACAAGTTCAGTATCCCGTGTACATCCCATGCCTATGTTATGAGGAAATATTGTGGCACCGTATATATTGTTATTGCCGTGTACCGCATCTATGCCGTAAATAATTGGAATCTTAAGCCGTGTCTGAAGAGCATAACTTTGAAGCGTGTCGTAAAGATCTGCCCATTCCTTTGTAGTGTTATTTCCCAGATCCGAGTTGCCGCCGCTTAAAATAGAACCGAAATAATAGTTTATAATATCCTGTTTATTATTTATGATGCCCGTATGGTCAACCTGCATCATCTGCCCGATTTTTTCGTCAAGCGACATACGGTTTAACAAATCCTGCACCCTGGCATCTACTGATTTTGTTGGATCAAGGTAAATTGGCGTTTGTGAAAAAATGTTGACAGCAGAAAATAATGATATAATTAAAATAGAGTAAAGGATTAGAAATCTGTTCAGCTTCATTTGTTTTCCTTTTAGAAGTTAGACATAAACAAATCCCGCCGAACCAGCGGATTAGTTTATTATTTGACTATTGTATTGTTCAAATAATATACCATCACGTTTTACTCTATTATTCAATAAATTGCAAATGATTTTTATTAAATTGATAAAAAGTTATTCTCAAATAAATAAAAAAAACTTTCAGACTAATTTAAAATTAAAAATCCTTTATAAAGACATACCTTGTATCAACAGGCGATGCCCCATCCCTTTAATCTTTCAATCTTTGAATCTTTCTATTTTTGAATCTTTTAATCTTTAAATCTTCCTCACCCCAATCCCCGGCAATCCGCTTAGCGTAACCCTACCGTCAACAATCTTTGTCCCCTCAAATACATCATTGTTAATAAGCAGCGCGCCATCCAGGTCAACATAATCAGCCAAAGGCGAAAGCTGTGAAGCTGCAGATATAGCGCATGATGTTTCAGTCATGCAGCCAAGCATTACTTTTAATCCGATTGTTTTGGCAAGAATAATCATTTTATATGCTTCTCTTAAACCTGTGCATTTCATCAGCTTAATGTTTATACCGGAGAATACATCCCTGGCTTTCATTACATCATCAAGCCTTTGCACGGATTCATCAGCAATAATAGGCAACGGGCTCCATTTAGTAAGCCATGCACTATCTTCCGGCTTATCCTTGGAAAACGGCTGTTCAATCAGCAAAACATTTTTTGCTTTTAGCCAGTATGCCATATCTAAAGCAAGGTCCCTGTCATTCCATCCCTGGTTCACATCAACAATAATAGGTTTATTTGTAATGGAGCGTATTGTTTCAATAATCTCCCTGTCATTATCCCTGCCGAGTTTTATTTTCAGTATTTTATATTCAGCAGCCTCTTCGACCTTTTCTTCAATTACAGCAGGAGTGTCCATTCCTATTGTAAAAGAAGTATATTGTGCTTTCTCATTATTCAGCCCCAAAATATTATATAACGGCTGGTTCATTATCTTACCGATAAGGTCATGCAAAGCAATATCAATGGAAGCTTTGGCCGCAGTATTGCCGGGAGCAATAGCATCTATATCTGCCAGAATAGTTTCAAGGTCAAAGACATTCTTGTAACCGGAAAAATCCACTTTTGCCAGAAACTGCGCAACGGATTCATGCCTCTCCCCAAGATATGGCGGCATTGAGGCCTCGCCGTATCCAGTATATCCTTCGTATTCAATTTCCGTTAATACCGCAGGGGTTGAAGAACGGGAATTTGATGCAACCGTAAAAGTATGTTTTAACTCGAGTGTGTATGGATAATATTTTAATTTCAAGGTACCAGACATATAATCTCTTTTATGCAAATTTAGTAAATATAAACAGACTCCTTACAAAACTGCCATGAAATTTCTATTATTTCTTATTCATTTAAAGATAATTTGAATGGCGGAATTGTTCAATGTTTGTTTTACTATTAAATCCATATCTGTCCAAATTAAATTTAAAATAGCCCCGGCTTTTTAAGCCGGGGTAATATGTTTCCTCAACTAGTGGGCTTTAGCCCAAAAACAGCCTTGTATTGTGGCTAAAGCCAATTTCTTAGGGAGCTCCTTTCCCCCGGTTTTAAAGCCGGGACAACTTTATAAAATAATTAATTTTCAAAAGCTGAATAAAGCTACAATAAGGTTTAGTTTGTTGAAGTAATAAAACATGTTAATATCTTTATATTTCAAAACAATTTTCTCGTTTTAAAATTAATTTGTACACCAGTGATTAAATCTCAATGTGAGTTAAGTTTTATATTTTGGCTTCTTATGAGACATACAACATAATTTCCACTGCCCGTAAAACAGCTTTATGGCGATTATGTACTACTTGGTATAATTTTGGTTAAATTAGTGCCTGTAGACTTTCAAATACCGTGAATGTGATAAAAAAAAGAAATTATTGTTATATATTTATATAAATTAAGCCGTAACTTCAATAAGTAGGGACAATTAAAGCATTTTCGGGACAATCATTAGTAACTATATTGCTATTTATATTATAGGAGATATTAAATAAGTGCTGTATAAAGTTCAAAACTCATATTTAAAATTCCCTGACAGGAATGCGTTTAATATTAACGGGAAATATTATACTTATTCTGAATTTGCACAGATTGTTTCCAATATAAGAGCATATTTAGAAGCTAATTGTGCCGGTGGAGAGAAACTAATCGGATTAATTGCCAGGCAGGGTTCCGATATCGAGACATACTGCGCCATTTACGGATGTCTTTTTGCAGGGTTTGGTTACGTACCTATTAAGCCGGAAAACCCTTTAAACCGAAATGCTTCCATACTGGAACAAACGGGCATTAAAACTATATTATGCAGACAAACAGATGAAACTATTGAAGCTATTGCGCGTACCAACGGCGCTAAAGTTGTAAGTATTGCGGACCTGCCAAATGCACCCGTTAATCTTAATCCTCCCGAAATCGATGAGAATGAAGTTGCTTATCTCCTTTTTACATCCGGCAGTACAGGAATTCCCAAAGGAGTGCCAATTACAAGAAGAAATTTAAGCTCATTTGTAGATGCTTTTACAGCGCTTGGATATAATGTTAATGAGAATGACCGGTTTATGCAGATGTTTGAACTGACATTTGATTTTTCAGTAGTATGTTATACAGTACCTATTTGTGCAGGCGCATGTGTTTACACAGTCCCATCCGATGGAGTAAAGTTTGCAAATGTTTACATGCTAATGGAAGAACACGAAATTACATTTGCGTGCATGGTGCCATCTGTCCTTTCCTATTTAAAGCCTTATTTTGATGAAATAAAACTTGAGAAGATGCGGTACTCGCTTTTCTGCGGTGAAACACTGCTTAATGATATAGCAGACGGTTGGAGCAACTGTACACCAAACGCTAAAGTAATAAATGCATACGGACCTACAGAAGCCACTGTATTCTGCTTAATTTATCAATGGGAAAAAGAAAATGCGCAGAAGAAATCTTTTAACGACGGCGTAAGTATAGGTAAGTCTATGGCAAATATGAATGCTATTGTTATAGATGAGAACCAAAAAGTGCTTGCACAGGGAGAAAAAGGAGAACTCTGCCTTTCCGGTATACAGTTAACCCCCGGTTACTGGAAAGATGATGATAAGAATGCAAAAACATTTTTTAAAGCGAATATTAATGGAAATGAAGAAACTTTTTACAAGACTGGAGACCTTGCCTTCCAGGACGAAGACGGCGATTTTATGTTTGCAGGCAGAATTGACAACCAGGTGAAAATTCAGGGTTTCCGTATTGAACTTGGCGAAATTGAACATTTTACACGCGAATTAGTAAAAGAAAATAATGTTGCTGCTGCTGCATATCAAAATAATTCCGGTACTATGCAAATAAATTTGTTCATAGAAAATTATAAAGGCAGCGTAGCTGATATTGAAAATCATTTGAAGACAAAAATACCGGAGTACATGGTACCTTCTTTAATTACAAGTATTCCCTACTTTCCTTTGAATGCTAACGGAAAAATTGACCGGAAAGAACTGGCAAAGATGGGACAAGAACTACAGCTTCAGAATAAATAATAAATTTATATTTTTAATAACTCTCGGAAAAATAGAAAAATTTCTTAAATAAACATGAACATTTTATACAGCTTCAAGGAATGTGTTGAAAAATATCCCGGCAGAAATGCTTTCTGTATAAATGGAAGTTTTTATACTTACTCTGAATTTGCAAAAATTATTTCAGGGATCAGATTATTTATAGATAATAATATCACCCGCACATCCGGAACTCCGGCAGCAATCGGCGTTACTTCATTTAACGATATAGAGACCTATGCGGCATTTTATGCTATTATGTTTTCCGGTTTTACTTTTGTTCCAATTGATCCTGCCAACCCGGTTGAAAGAAATTCCCTGATGATAAATCTGGCAGAAATAAGTACTATCCTCACTAGCCGGCATGATAATAATATAAGCAGAATGGCAAATGAATTTACAAGCGTAAAATTTGTAAACACAAAAGAACTTTATAATTCAGCATTGCCCGCCAATGAAATTGGCTTAAAACTGCCTGAAACAAAGCAGGAAAATGCAGCATATATTCTATTTACATCAGGCAGTACCGGTATTCCTAAAGCGGTTCCCATCTCAAATAAAAATGTTAATTCATTTATGGATGCGTTTTTTGCACTTGGATATAAGATTGACGAGAATGACAGATTTTTACAGTCATCAGACCTGTTGTTTGACCTCTCCACAATGTCTTACATGATTCCTCTTGCAAAAGGAGGCTGTGTTTATACCGTCCCTGATGAAGGAATAAAATATGTAAACTTGTATATTATTCTTATAGAACATGAGATTACCTTTGCATTAATGGTGCCTTCTGTTCTGTCTTACCTTCGTCCTTTCTTTAGTGAAATCAGCTTAGAGAAAATGCGTTATTCCCTGTTTTGCGGCGAGGCATTATATGCGGATATTCTTACAGAGTGGAGTAAATGTGTTCCGAATGCCTTAATACAGAATGTTTACGGCCCCACAGAGGCGACTAATTTTTGCCTGACTTATGATTGGAGCAAGGACATTTCCATGAATAAAGTTTATTCCGGGATAGTCTCAATCGGAAAGCCGATGAAAAACATGGAAGCGGTGGTTGTTGATGATAACAATACCGTACTTCCGGAGAATGAAAAAGGCGAGTTATGCCTTTCCGGACTTCAGTTAACTTCAGGTTATCTTAAAAATCCGGATAAAAATAAATCAGCATTCTTTACCACAAAGATTAACGGCGAAGATAAAACGTTCTACAAAACCGGCGATGTTGCTTTTAAGGATGAGAATGGTGATTTTATGTATTGTGGAAGAAAAGATTTTCAAATCAAAATCCATGGATACAGAATTGAACTTGGCGAAATTGAATTTCATACAAGGCAATTCACTTCACCTGCAAATGCTGTGGCAATTGCTTATTTAAATGAACTTGGTATTACCCAAATTCATTTATTTATTGAAAATTTCCAGGATCAAAAGGACAAACTGCTTGAATTTTTAAAAACAAAAATTCCGCATTATATGCTGCCATCAAAAATTACGATAGTGAATTCCTTCCCCTTAAATGCTAATGGTAAAGTTGACAGGAAAGCGCTTTTAGAAACAGTTATCGGTTAAAAGGAGTTAAGTAATGATTTGCGATTTAACAATACGACAGGCAACTGAAAACGATATAGAATTTATATTAGAAGCAATAGTTGAGTCTGAAAAAAGCAGCTCTAACGTAATAAGTTCGTGCAATGTTTTCGGCTTAACGGAAGAAAAATTTAAAGATATTATCCGAAAAGTACTTCGTGAAGATGTCCCCGATTATGATTATTACCTTACGGGGTTTATAATTGCAGAAAAGGACGGTGAATACATAGGTGCGCTTGGTTCGTGGGTGGAAGAGGGTGATGGAACTCCAAGCGGAATTATAAAAGCAACCATATTATTCCCTTATCTGGATAAAGAGAAGATGAGAGAGATTAGCAAAAATACAAGGGTTGTTAAGGGCCTTACCATTGGCCGGGAGCCCCATACTTTGCAGCTTGAACACGGCTATACGCGCGAGCCTTACAGAAGGCAGGGCGTTTTTACACGGCTTATTAAAGAGAATATTTTGAGAAATGTGAAAGCGCATAATGCAATTGAGAAAGTTCAGGGCGCACTGTTTAAAGCAAATTTTAAATCATATAACGCTCATATTAAACTTGGATTTGATGTGGCCGAAGAAAAGCATGTTGATGACCCTGAAATATTCAAGTTCTTCCCATTTGATACTAAAGTGTTGATGGAATTAAACAAAGATAAAATTTCGGGGTTGGAATCGGATAGCGAAAAGGGCTTGTTGTAAACTTTATAAAAAAGAGGCGGTAAAATGATTGATAATTTAGTGATAAGACAAGCGACTGAAAATGACATCGACTTTATTACAGAAGGGATTATCGAATCAGAAAAAAGCGGTTCGAACGTAGTCAGCTCATGTAAAATTTTTGGTTTAACCGAAGAAAGGTTTAAGACAATTATCCGTGAAGCTCTCCTGGAAAATGTACCGGATTATGATTATTTCCTTTCCGGTTTTTTAATAGCGGAAAAAGACGGCGAATATGTGGGTTCGATAGGCTCATGGATTGAGGCAGCAGATGAAACTTCCAGCGGCATTATTAAAACAACTATGCTGCTCCCCTACCTTGATGAAGATACTTTAAAAAGCTTACAAACAAATTCATGCCTGTTAAAAAGCCTTACCGTAAACCGTGAACCCGGCGCTTTACAGCTTGAATATGATTATACACGGGAGGAATTCAGAAGACAGGGCATATTTTCCAGGCTGCTTATTGAAGCTATTCTAAGGAACATGAAAACACATAATGGAATCGAAAAGGTGCAGGTAGCATTATTCAAAGCCAATATTAAATCACTCAATGCACATTTAAAGCTTGGTTTTGAAATTGTTGAAGAAAGGCATATTGACGACCCGGGAATATTCAACTTTTTTCCATACGATACAAAGTTACTGCTCGAATTAAACAAAGAAAAAATTTCCAGGTTAAAATTAAACTGACAGATAATGTTTTATTGAGAGAAGTATAACCGGATATAATTACAACGCTAATTAAGCAAAGTTTAAGACAACTATATTTTGAACCCGGTTTATTTTAATTTTTCTATTCGTATTTTTAATAATTAAATCGTTACTTTTTTAGTTCAAAAGGAATTCAATAACATAGAATAATCGGAGTATAAATGGACAGTACCGAAAAATTAAAGAAAGCTTTTTCGGAAGCGCTTGAACTTTCACCGGAAGAAATTAAAGATGATTTAAGTTATGGAAATGAATCATGGGATTCAATCGCACATCTATCGCTTGTAGCTTCTATTGAAACAGAATTCGACATTATGCTCAATTCGGATGATGTAATTGACATGAGCAGCTATAAAAAGGCTAAGGAGATTTTACAGAAATATGGCATCAGTTTTTAATTTAGAAGGTAAAGTAGCTTTTATAACCGGTTCAACGCGTGGAATGGGCTGGGCTGAAGCTAAACTGCTTACTCAGCACGGAGCTACCGTAATATTAAACGGCGTACACAGTCAGGAATTGCTGGATCAAAGACGCGAGGAATTGAAAAAAGAATTCGATGTTGACGCAGACGGATTTTTATTTGATGTAGGCAATTTTGAAGCATCACAAAATTGTTATAATGCCATATTCAAGAAGTATAAACGCCTTGATATTCTTGTTAATAATGCCGGCATTCTGGAAGACAATCTGGTCGGTATGATTCGTAAAGAAAATATAGAACATACATTAAGCACCAATACAACTGCAATAATTTATAATCTTCAATTTGCTGCCAGATTAATGATGAGAAATAAGTCCGGTTCTATTATTAATATATCATCCATTGTCGGCAGAGTTGGCAATGAAGGGCAGGTAGTTTACGGAGCAAGTAAAGCCGCTGTAATTGGTATTACCCTATCCGCGGCAAGGGAACTTGCACACTTAAATATTAGGGTTAACGCAATTGCACCCGGATTTATTGACACCGATTTAATAAAAGGCCTTACACCTGAAAAATATCAGGAACGGTTAAATTCAATTAAAATGAAAAGAATCGGTAAGCCTGAAGATGTGGCAAATGCAGTCCTGTTTTTTGCGTCCGATTATTCAACTTACATAACCGGGCAGGTATTAGGAGTTGACGGCGGGATGATAATGTAATGTTCTGGAATTTTGAAAATACCGCGCCGGATATGCCGGCATTAATTGATGATGTTTCCGGTAAGATTTTCTCCTACTCTGAAGTAAAAAATGAGTGCGATAAGATAACCCCTCAGATTAAATTTGATTCCAAGAAATTAATATTTTCCTTTTGCGATAATTCAATCGCAAGCATAATTGTTTATCTTGCTGCACTTCGTTCAGGCAATGCGGTTTTCCTTGTAAGTTCAAAAATGGATGAAGGACTTAAGCAAAGCCTTATCAATATATACAAGCCTGAAATAATTTTCAGTACAG
>JARLHB010000297.1 GCA_031292465.1 Ignavibacteriaceae bacterium | reverse complement strand
TTGGTAAATTGTTAGGCGGACAGTTGATGAATTGGATAGATATATGCGCCGCCTTATGTGCCGCGAAACACAGCAATAGGGTCTGCGTCACCGCTTCTGTAGATAGAATAGACTTTCATCATTCAATAGCTCTTGGCGATGCTGTATGTTTAATTGCTTCGTTAAACAGGGTTTTTAACACTTCTATGGAAGTTGGAGTAAAGGTTTACGGAGAATCACTGATGACCGGAGAAAGAGTTCATACAAATACAGCATATTTAACTTTTGTTAGTATAGATGATAATGGTAAACCGGTTAAAGCTAATCAAGTAATCCCGGAAACTGATGATGAAAAAAGACGGTATGCAGAAGCCTTACAAAGAAGAGAAAGCAGGCTTAAAAATCGGACTAAAGAGAACTAGCATATTGTTTATTGTCCTTTTCTTTTCAAAAGAGATATTCCCGCAAATACCCATTAACGGATTCTGCCAGTTTAACAATTTTAATACTGAAAAAGGCCTTAGCTCCGTTTTCCCGCTTAATTTTAACAACGATTTTTATACCGACCTGCTGTTATTTAATTCCAATCAAAAGAAAATTATATCTCTGGCCGGGGAGCAAAACGGAAACTTTTCCAAGTCGGGTGTTTATAAAGTCCCGTATCAGATTACATCAATAAAAGGCTTAAACGAAAAAGACAGCAAAGTAAAACAATATGCTTTTATCAGCAGGCAGAATATGCGGGCAGGTATATACTCATTTACAAGCGGGGGCAGGGCCTATTTAACAAGCTCTGTAAAATTTAATTCCTATCCGCGTAACCTTAGCCTTGCTGATGTTAATAAAAATGGGAATGATGAATTTTTAATCTCAGGCCCATCTTTTGACGGATTATCTATTATCTCCCAGGAAGGCGGAGCGCTGAAAGAGAAAAAGATAACTGCTAAAACAAGTTTTTCTGATGCCGTATTCGCAGATTTAAGCAATGACGGCTATCCTGATATAGCCGCATTCGACATTTTAAAAAATTCTTTGGTATTTTTCTATAACCAGTCCCAAAATAATTTTAAGCAGGTTAGAACAATAAAAATGGACCAACCGATTCATTCCCTTCATGCAGTTGATATGAATCTGGACAGCTACCCTGATTTATTATATACCGAAGGCAATTCCATAAATATTATTTACGGCGATTTTGCATCGGCATATAACAATAAAGCTACTATCAATACACGCTTTTATCCTGATCAAATTATCACAGGAGATTTTAACCGTGATGGTAAAATTGATATAGCATATCTGAATTTTAATGAAGGAATAATTTCCATAATTTATGCTAAAAACAACGGCGGTTATTTTCCGGAAGTTATTTACCTGAAAAAAGACGGGCTGCAGGGTATAATTCCGTATTACAGCAAGTTTATAAACGGCATTGTATCTATTAGTTCAAACGGGAACATCTTTACAATCAGAAACCTTTTATCATTTTCAGGAAATGTTAATATATCAATCGGTGCAGCTCCTGCCGCTATTTCTTCTTTCGACTACGGGAATAACGGTATAAACGATCTTTGCTACATTGATAACTATGATTCAAAGCTTAATTTAATCGTCAGGAATGCTGAAGGGATTCCAAGCACTTTTTATTCTTATCAGTTGTTTGACAATTTCAGCGAAATTCTTGTCGATAATTTTGAATCACGCGTAAAATCATTTTATTGCTTTTCCCGTGATAAAAAATTAATTGAAATTTTAAAAATAGATTTTAAATCGAATAAGGTTGAGCAGAATTCCATTTACTCGCCGGGAGCAATTGAAGATTTAAAGATTAAGAGAGCGGCAGGCAGTCTTGATAATATTTATATTGCATTTAAAAGAGGAACAACTGTCGGCTTAAGCATAATGGAATACAAAGATTACAGATACTCTGAAGCCAACTATTATAACCTTGCAGGCAATGTATGCAGCGCCAATGTTACATTTGATAACGGGCCGGGATTAATCTACTGGCAAAAAACTCAGAACGGGGCCACATTAAATAAGGTCTCAATAACAAACGGCTCATCGGTTTCAAATAAGCTGTTTACATTTTCAGAAGGCGCAGTATCATCTATTTGTTCTTTTACGGGAGAGCTTTTTAATAATGACAGGCAGGCGTCAGTCAGCTTTATTAAAGCCGGAGACAAGAACTATGTTACCGTTTCCAATTTTAAGAATACCAACGTAATTACTCTGCCTGCAGCGCAGAGCCTTAATATGGTTTATAATGAGGAACAATTATTCCCGGGAGATTCAAGGCCTAACGGTTTAAAAAAATTATTTGTTTATTCGCCTGATAATAATTCTGTTAACCGGATTGACTTCCTGAATAAAGGCAGGGATATATCAGTTCAGCATTTAGTAGAGGCCGATAATGCAGAAGATTATTTTATCCAGAAAATGAGTACCCGGAATTATCATTTAATTTATACCGATAAATTGAACAACTGTATTACAATTAAACAATTATAGAAATGAAAAAATCTTTTATAGTAATATATTTATTTGTTTTAATCCTTCCCGTAGAAGCTCAAAGCTTAAGCGGCAGCCAGCTTGATTCACTTTATAACCTGTTTATAAATATGCGGACAACTAATGCAAAGAACGTTCATGCAGGAATTCAATCGGTTAGCACTGAACATATTAAATGCGGTTTCGGCATTGCCAGTTTGATAAGGACAAACTTCAGCAGGTTTACAACCACCCAGCAGGCAATGCTTAAAACTCTTTATGACAGGCCAAGTTCGGACACAAGCTTTGTTACGCCTGGGGGCTTTTTCAGAGTCCATTTTACAAAAGCCGATACCCCTGATTATATACCTGATAATATAAGGAAGACCGTTACAACTTCGGGCCAAATGAAATTATTACAAAAAGAGTATCTTGATTCGGTAGCAATAGCTCTTGATTCTGCATATAATTTTGAAGTTAATTATCTCGGCTACCCTCCCCCGCCATCAGATAACGGTGCCGGAGGAGATAACTTATATGATATTTATATTTCACCAGACCTGGGCAGTGAATACGGCGAGACTGATCCTGAGGATGAAGTTATATCTGGTAGTAACCGTTATACAACCTATATGATGCTAAATTACAATTTTAAAGGCTTCTACACTAACGGTATAAGTGCTGCAAGGGTTACAACTGCGCATGAATTTCATCATTCAATACAGGCAGGCAATTACATCCTGCGGTATGATTTGGATGAGTTTTTTTATGAACTCACCTCTACATCAATGGAACATTTTGTTTATCCGGAAATACGGGATTACTTACAATACCTCACTACTTATTTCTATAATACGCAGCATAGCCTTGGATATAACGGAACTCTTCAGGAATATGCACTTGCAATATGGAACTTTTATTTAAAAGATTTATTCGGCTATGGGATTATCAAAAGGCAATGGGAATTAATGCCGCAAATGAGGGCTTTACAGGCAATTGCCAACAGCATTGCAGATTACAATACATCGTTCGGGGAACAATTTAATAAATTCGGTATCTGGACTTATTACACAAATTACCGGACTAAACCGGGCAGTTATTTCGAAGACGCATCTTATTACCCTGTTGTACAGCCAACTGCTGTTTTACAAATGAAAGATTCAACAATATCTATTAACTCAACCTCTGTACCGGTTTCAAACAATTTTATTACATTTACCAGAAAAGATACTTTAGTATCAACTAAAGATTCTCTATCATCCAAGGTTGATACGCTTGTTACAATTATAACGAATATAGACATTAATAACGGCATTAGTAATACAACTGCCGAACTGCCGTTTAACTTTACATTGTATGATTACCAGCAGAATGGCAGCACTAAATTAGCCGATAATTATTATGAAGCTTTTACCGCTGATAAGCCTGCATTCTGGATAACGTCGGCAATACTAAACACAAAAGTAATCGATAGTACAATATATGTAGTTCAGAATCTTGATTATGCTTTCCCTTCCCCGTTTAATTACAAGAATAATGCTTTCTTATACATACCTGCACAACCTGATACTTACGGCGATACTTTCTTAAACATTTATAATGTTGCAATGAAATTAGTATATTCAACTAATCAAAATGTTATAAATTATCTGGGCCATAAAGTATTAAGGTGGAACGGGCTGGACAATCAAAACAAAAAGCTCTCAACAGGTGTTTACATATATGTTACAAAATCAAATAACGAAATTAAAAAAGGCAAGCTGGTAATATTGAATGAGTAATTATTCGCTTCAGGCAATAAATCTTAATAAGACATTTGGCAGAAGGCTGATCTTCAAAGATTTAAATTTTAAGATTGAAGAAAACGGAATTACAGGCATTTCAGGAGCCAACGGCTCAGGAAAGTCAACTCTTGTTAAAATTCTGGCTGGTGTTAATTCCCCTACAAGCGGTAAAGTAATCCATATTGAAAACGGAAAAGAAATACTGCCGGAAAAACTGCATAATTATATAGGCTTTGTATCTCCCTATCTTGTACTATATGAAGAATTTTCAGCCTGGGAAAATCTTACGCATTTTGCAAAAATCAGAGGTGTAAAGTTTAATAACGAAAAAATCGAATACCTGCTTAATCAATTCCTTTTGTTCGACCGTAGAAACGACTATGTAAAGACATATTCTTCCGGGATGAAACAACGGCTTAAATTTATTTTTGCATTAATGCACTCGCCAAAATTAATCATCCTTGATGAACCCACCTCAAATCTGGATGCTGAAGGTAAAGATTCTGTTTACAAAATAATAGATGAAGAAAGCAAATCGGGAATTGTTATTATTGCGTCTAACGAAAAATCAGACCTGGCTCTTTGTTCTAAAGAAATAAAACTGGAAGAATTTAAAAATCATAAATAGCTTCTAACGGCATAAATATTGTTAATATATAAACAATATTCATTGTGCTTGTGTATATAATCAGACTTTTATATCAGAATTAACTTTATTTTAACCATATAAGTAATTTTCATCTATATTTTAGTGGAATACTGCTTATATTTTCTATAAAAAAGAATAAAAAGTTCCCAAATTTGAGAATTGTATGAGTAGTAAAGCATACGCACTTTATAAAAAGGACCTGAATTCAGAGTTACGAACAAGATATGCTGTAAATTCATTGGTAATGTTCATAATTGTGGCTATCAGCGTAATTTTGTTCTCAATAGGGAATGAAAAGATAACACAAAGTTTAACAAGCGGGTTGTTTTGGGTGGTTATATTCTTCTCGGCTATGTCCGGCCTGTCAAGAGCATTTGTTGCCGAAGAAGAAAGAGGCACAAGTTTAACATTACACCTTATCGCTTCGCCTTCTACGGTTTTTTCAGGCAAGCTTATTTTTAACCTGATTTTAGTATTCTGCATGAATACGATTGTAGCTGTTCTTTTTTCAATCTTATTTGAAGCTTTTATAATAAGAAACTTTGCCTTATTTGCAGTAGCGTTTGTATTCGGAAATATAGGCCTTGCAGTAGCGTCAACAATAATAGCGGCAATAATATCCAAAGCAGGCGCCAAAGGTACTCTTTACCCTGTGCTTTCATTCCCTATTTTACTGCCTCTGATTTTAACCTGCGTTCAGCTAACCCTATTATCTAATCAGGGTGCGGATTTTGAAGCGGCAAAATTTGAACTTGCAATTGTTTTCTGTTATGATGTCATCATGCTCACAGGCTCTTATATGTTGTTCGATTTTGTGTGGAAAGATTAGTAATTTTTATAACTAAAAGGTTTAATTAGTTATGGTTTGGAAAATTTTTCTATTCGTCTTACTTGCATTTGTTTCAATTGCCGGTATTGCATTTCCTATTGTTCCGGTACCTCATGCGTGGTATGAATTCCCTTTAATCCCGGGGCTGAAAGAAAATGCCAAAATAATCTTCTTTCATGTACCTACTGCATGGCTTTCTGCTGTTGCTTTTATGATGAATACTATATACAGCATTAAGTATCTTAGAAAAAAGAATCTTGACGATGATGCTAAATCTTATGCTGCTGCACAGCTCGGAATTATTTTTTGCGTATTAGCCACAGTTACAGGCGCGGTGTGGGCAAAATTTGCATGGGGCTCTTTTTGGAGCTGGGACCCGAGACAGACAAGTATTTTCGCATTGCTTTTAATATACGGCGCATGGTTTGCTTTAAGGTCGTCTATTGAATCAGAGGAAAAGCGCGCAACATTGTCATCTGTTTATGCTATTATAGCTTTCCTTACCGTCCCGTTTTTTGTTTTCATTATGCCAAGGATTATGAGCGGCCTTCATCCCGGTTCCGCCGATGATACAAACGCTGGCCCCGTCATAAATTTCAAAATGAACGGCAACATGCAATTGATATTTTTTCTTTCTTTAATCGGCTTCACCATTCTTTATTTCTGGATGTGGAGCATTGGCTATCGATCACTAATACTAAAAGATAAAATTAATAAACAATCTATAAAGGAGTAACCTTGCAAGGTTTATATCAACTATTGGATAAGAACGCAATTTACATTGTAATGATAATTGTTCTTATCGTTTGGGCCGGTATTTTCTTATACCTGTACAACCTTGATAAAAGAATCAGAACTGTTGAAAAAGAAATGAATGGAGATAAGAATGCGAAATAAATATGTGTTTGGCGGCTTTATTATTGTATTATTCCTTGGATTTATGGCGTACCTGTTTACTCAAAGTAATATTAAATATGAGAATGATTTTGCAAAAGTAAAAAGCCAGGACAAAATTGTTAAAGCTACCGGAAGCTGGGTAAAAGAAAAAAGTTATGAAATTGACAGCCAAAACAGGCTTTTCTCTTTTTATATGGTTGATAATAAAGGCAACCAAATGAAAGTTTTGTTTAATGGCACCATGCCTAATAATTTTGAATCTGCTAAGAGCGTTGTAGTGACCGGCGAATATAAAGACGGCTGCTTCCGTGCAAGTAATATACTAACAAAATGCCCGAGCAAATACGAAGGACAAAATGTTGAGAATATGAAAACTTCAAATTTATAGTTCCCTGTAAATTTGATTATTATTTTACAAAATAAGAGATAACATTTCTAATATTGCCAGGTATAATAATACCACCACTCTTTCATCCCTCTCCTCCTGGAAGTCTTTTGGACTTAATAAGGAGAGGGTGGTTTTAGCCTGGTGAGACCGTTTTTAGTCTCAGCTACTGCTGTTCACATATAATGTTAATATTGGAATGTTGAAAATTCTAGTTAAACCTTTAATGCCATCTGAAAAGATGAGAAACAATAAACCTGATTACATGAGGGAAAAATGATTGGAAGTATAATTTTAACATTGGCTTTAGCCAGCAGTGTAGTAGCTGCATGTATGTACTTTATGAACTTCCGCGGCTATAATAACGCTCTGTACTATGGCAGAATTGCTTACCACGTTATGGCTATGCTGGTTCTTGTTGCTGCGGCAATGCTTGAGTATTTATTATTAACACACCAGTACAGTTTCAAATACGTTTATGAGTACAGCAGTAATGAGCTTTCCACAGGTATATTAATGGCTTCTTTCTGGGGGGGACAGGAAGGCAGTTTTATGCTCTGGTTAGTGCTGACAACAATAGTTGGATTAGTTCTGCAATCATATTCCTCCAAGCGGGGTGATCTTGAGCCGAGAGTAATGAGCGTATTCGGTTTGGCTACAACATTTATTCTGCTTATGGTTTCGCCGCTATTTAAAAATCCGTTTGTATACCTTTGGGCTGAGCCAATATTCATAGGCATTAAAAATATAAACCCGTCTCTGGTTAATTCGCCTTTAATACAAAGTTTTCTATTCAGCGACGGTTCTTCGGGACAGCAATTTGTTAAAATGAATTCCGAATTGTTTTCTTTATTATCTACATCGGGCATTACATTAAAGGACTTTGTAATTAACGGTAAAGGCTTAAACCCTCAGCTTACAAATTTCTGGATGCAGATTCATCCCCCGATTCTGTTTACAGGTTTTTCAATGTCCACTGTTCCGTTTTGCTTTGCTATGGCTGCAATGATGAAGAATGATTATAAAGACTGGGTTAAACAGTCGTTCCCATGGCTTCTTGCAGCTTCAGGAATTTTAGGATTAGGGATTATGATGGGTGGTTATTGGGCTTATGAAATGCTTGGCTGGGGCGGTTACTGGGCCTGGGACCCGGTTGAAAATTCCAGCCTTATTCCGTGGCTTGTAGGAGTGGCTGGTATTCATACGCTGCTGGTTCAGAAAAAGAGCCAGTCAAAAGGAGAAAATGTTGGCAAGTTTGCAAAGACAAATATAATCCTCTGTATAATGATGTATGTCCTTGTTATATACAGTACATTCTTAACAAGAAGCGGCGTACTTGGCGATGCTTCCGTTCATTCATTTGTCGATCCGGGAACAATGGTTTACCTGTTCCTTGTTATTTTTGTAGGTACTTTCCTGGGCCTGGGAATCGGCACACTTATTTACAGGTGGAATTACTTAACACTTCATACTAAAACTGATGAAGATATACTCTCCAGGGAGCTGGCATTATTCACCGCAGCTATTGTACTTTGCGCTTCTGCTACCATAGTGCTTGTTGGTACTTCCGCACCCATTTTCGGGCATTCTGTTGATGCGGCATTCTACAATTCAATGCATATACCTATTGCTATAATTATTGGTTTAGTTAACGGCTTAAGCTTGTTGCTAAAATGGAAAACCACTAAGAGCAACGACCTGTTAAAAAGATCGTTATTCTCTGCAGTGGCTTCATTAATACTGACGGTTTTAATCATCCTGTTCGGCGGTATAAGCGATGTACTTGTAATGATTTTAACATTAACAACTACATTCGCATTAATTGTTAATTTGGAAATTGCGATAAAAATCATTCGCGGTAACCGGAAGATGCTTGGCGCTTATGTGGCACATATCGGAATAGCGGTATTTTTACTTGGCGTTGTAAGTTCTTCCATTTACAGCAGGGAAAACGATATAGATTTGATTAAGAACGAACCCAAAACTGTTCTTGGTTATAAAATGATTTTTACGGGTTACCGTTCAATAGAAAATCAGACAAAATATGCTTTTAATATTAAGCTTTCACGTAACGACAAAGAATATGAAGTTAATCCCATTATGTATATAAGCGATTTTAACAACGGGCTTATGAGAGAACCTGCTATTTTATCAATGGCAACAAAAGATATATATGTATCACCATTAGGCTATGATGACGGGTCAACAAACAAAGCCGAAGGGAAACAAATCTCTTTAACTATAGGCGGCTCTGCAGATTTTTCCGGCGCTAAGATTACATACAACAGTTTTATTGCACCGGATATGAGTGTTATGCAAAGCGGCGGGGACTTCCAAATGGGCGCCCAGCTTACTGTAGAAAAAGGCGGCAAATCTTATAACGTTGATGCTCTTATGAAAAAAGAAGGGCGGGATGTAAAGTTTGTACCTGTTGAATTAAAAGAAGCAAATATAAGGGTTCAATTACAAAAAGTTGATCCGGCATCGCAAAAAGCAGATTTAATATTTGCGGAAATAAACAGTACTTCAACTACACAAACTCCGAAGGAAGTATTAACTATTTCTGCCAGCACTAAACCCTTTATAAACCTTGTATGGACGGGTATTTTGATAATGGTAGTAGGATTTTTTATTTCGGTTTCCCGCAGGTTAAAAGAATCTTTTGTGTAGGATACATTAAAGTGCGGGCATTCTGCCCGCACTTTAATAAGAATTAAACTATTTTCAATCTCGCATTTTCCATAAGAGAAGAAAGCTTATCATTATACCCCGGTTCTAACCTGATAGCAGATTCACAATCTTTTATTGTCTGCTTAAAATCCCAGGCTTCAAAATTCACAAGAGCACGTAAGAAATAAGCTTCGGCAATATTAGAATTTATTTTGATGGCAGTTGAAAGGTCATGCTCGGCATCCTTAAAGTTGTCAACATTCTTATATGCTTTTGCGCGGGATAAATAAGCGTCTACATTCTTTGGATTTATCTTTATCGCTTTTGTAAAATCTATTGATGCACCATAGTCATCGTGATTTTCCATTTTAATATTACCGCGGAACATATAAGCATCAAAATAATCGGGGTTCTGAAGCGCAAAGCTCAAATCAGCCATAGCGCCGTAATTATCTTTTAAATTGTTCTTTATTCGCGCCCTGTAATAATAAGCCTCATAGGCTTTGGCATTGATTTCCAAAGCTTTGGAAAGGTCCGCCAGCGCTTCATGCGGCTGCTGCAGGTTAAATTTTGCAATACCTCTTTGCAAATAGGCTTTATCATTTCTGTCATCTTTTTCAATTATCCGCGTAAGATACGGTAAAGCATTCTCATAATCTTTAAGTTCAAACTTAAGTTCGATAAGCATAAATAAGACTTGCACATCATCAGGGGTTATTTCAACCGCCTTAAGAAAATCACTTTCAGCCCCGGCGTAATCCATTAACTTCCACTTTAATTGAGCGCTATGCATATAAGCATCTTTATTATCAGGCTGCAGCATAATCACCTTTGTAAAATCCTGAAGGGCACCGTCCGGGTCATCAATGTTAAACTTTGCATTAGCTCTTAAAATATATGCATCCAGATAATTTTCATCCTGATTCAGCACCTGGTTTAGGATATTTACTGCCTCCTGAAATTCATTTAATGTATATTTAAGGTTTGCAAGGTTATAATATGCTTCAGGAAATACAGACTCAATATTAATAGCTTCATTAAAATCCCTCAAAGCATCATTATATTCCCCTATCTTCATTTTTGTTAAGCCCCGTCCATTATAAGCAGACGCGGAACGGGGATTCATTTCAATAGCTGTATTAAAGTCTATCAGAGCAAGTTTAAGATCTCTTATTTTGATCCTTTCAAACCCACGGTTAATCCAGTAATCAATTTTCGTCGGGTCTATTCCAATGGCCTTATCATAAAGTTCAACAGCTCCAAAAGCATCACCCTGCTGCGTTTTTATCTTAGCAATTTGAAGGTATGCTTCGGAATCACCTTCATTATTTTTAATATAAGCCTCAAAGTATTTTAATCCGGACCCGGTGTTCTTCAGTTCAGTTTCAATTTTGCCTAAAAAGAATAATATTCTTTGTGCATAATCCGGCTTATGTTTTTGAATAAATTCAAAATCCGATTTAGAGCCTTGTAAGTCTCTTAAAGCATATTTGGTAAGGCCGCGTCCGTAGTATGCAGGAAATGATTGGCTGTTTAACTTTAGGATTGTATTATAATCGCAGATGGCTCCTTGGTAATCTCGTTGATTATATTTTTTATTAGCACTTGTTATTAAGTTCTCTTCTTCATTTTTTGAAAATATACTTTTCAATAGGCCCATTTTAACTCCCAAAAAAGCACTTTAATGCAATATTAATTATTGGAGCGATTTACAAGACTGTAAAGACCTGAACTTATTATATGTTTTTTTACCCCTCATAAACCACTCATAAAATACAAACCAGCCAATATAGTATCGAATTTTTTTGTAGAACTTTTAGTGAAATATGATGAATTCTTCACAAAAACAACATTTTATATAAACATCACATAACTTATGCAAAAATATCATTATAATAAAATACGGGTTAAACGTTTACATTTAAATATATATCATACATAATGCACAGATTAAAAACAGTACTATTTCTAATTATTTTTTTAATGCCATCAATAATTTGGGCGGGCCCCCCATTTGATACTGATGATCCGGAGCCCGTGGACTATTTACACTGGGAATTTTATGTTTCTTCAATAATGGAATTTCAGCATACTACATCTAATTTAACGCTGCCTCACTTTGAAATAAATTACGGTGTAATTCCGGATGTGCAAATTCATTTTTTAGCGCCGATGGGATATATTCATTCCGGTAGTGGTACAAAATATGGCTACTCTAACACAGAAATTGGGATAAAGTACCGTTTTGTGGCAGAAACTGAAAGCATACCGCAAATAGGAATATTCCCGCTTGTCGAAATTCCTACAGGAGACAAAAGCAAAGGCCTGGGT
>JARLHB010000296.1 GCA_031292465.1 Ignavibacteriaceae bacterium | reverse complement strand
GGCAGTAATATCCGCAAGCTGGTCGGCAGAAAGCTCATCGCTTCCCCTGAACATCATATGCTCAAGTGCATGTGCAGTACCCGGAAAACCCTCAGGCGCTTCATTTGATCCTGCAAGATAATTAATCTCCGTTGTAACAACAGGCGCCAATGGATTACGCACAATAACTAAACGAAGGCCGTTTTTTAAAGTGGCGCGCAAAACATTACTGCTGTCGGTACCTGATTGTGCAGAAAGTAAGTTGTTAATGGTTAAAAATAATATCATTACAATTTGTGCTGCACTTTTAATAACGTGCTGCAATGAAGACCGTTTGTACTGCATTCTGATTCTCCAAAGAAAATAAATTTTAATTATTAATTTACTGGTAAATTCTTATTTAAACTTTTATTTCATAAATAAGAGACACACCTAAATCCTCTACTTGGTAACATAGGCGTCAACATAATTATAGGATTTTTCTGTTTCGCCTCTCTGAGGCTCCTGGTTTCTGAGACCTATTTTTTTCTACTAATATGCCGCTGCTCTGCAGCTTTTTATTATCGGACTGCTTTGATTCTTTCATTATTATAATCAGTATTTTTCAGGAATATTGTTCTAAGCCGCATTGCGGTGAAACATTAGTAGCTAATAATCAATCAGATATTACAGAGCCGCATAGCGGTGAAACAGGATTAACTGTATAATTAGGGATTCCTGATTTGCAATCTCTTACGTTAAAATATCTTACAGTCATAACTTTGATGTCCCTTAAGTTGGCGCATATGCTCTTTAGCCCGGGGCAGTTTAAAAGATAAATACCCTTATTATAACTTCAGCCCCATATAACTGAATAAACTATTCGAGATATTCTTTAAGATATTTGCCTGTCCATGAATTTGGAACCTTGATAATTTCTTCGGGAGTGCCGGCAGCAATAACCTCGCCGCCTTTTTCACCCGCTTCAGGGCCCATATCAATAACATAATCGGCACACTTTATAATTTCAAGGTTATGCTCAATAATAACAACGGAATTATTTCTTTCAATTAAGAGATTGAAACATTCAATTAATTTTGAAATATCCGCAAAATGCAGCCCGGTAGTAGGCTCATCAAAAATAAACAAGGCGTGCTTTCTATCCCTCTGTGATGAGAGATGGGCTGCAAGCTTTATCCTTTGCGCTTCTCCGCCGGATAATGTATTTGACGGCTGGCCAAGCTTAAGATAACCAAGGCCAACTTCAGAAAGCAGTTCAATACCTTTAGTTATTTTATCATTGCCTTTAAAGAAAACTACGGCTTCATCAACGGTCATATCAAGTACATCAATAAGATTCTTCCCATGGTAAGATATTTCCCTTATTTCTTTTTTAAACCGCGTGCCGTTGCAATCATCGCACTCAAGATAAATGTCTGCAAGAAATTGCATTTCTACTTTTATAAAGCCTTCACCCTGGCAGGTTTCACATCTGCCGCCGGGAACATTGAAAGAAAAATATCCCGGTTTAAAACCCCTCGCCCTTGCTTGATGTGTGGATGCAAATAATTCCCTGATATGTTCAAAAGTTTTAATATAACTTATTGGATTCGATCTCGGGCTCTTTCCAATCGGAGACTGGTCAACTATTTCTATTTCATCTAGATACTCTGCACCTTTAATATCGGTATATTTGCCGATTTTAGGAGGTACCTTACCGAGCTGTTTTGCAAGGCCGCCGTAAAGGATGTCGTGTATAAGCGTACTTTTACCCGACCCGCTTACACCTGTAATAACTACAAATTTATTTAAAGGAATTTCTACATCTATATTTTTTAAATTATTTTCACTCGCCCCTTTTATTTGTATCGATTTGGTTTCATTCGTATTTCTCTTTTGGGGTATCGGTATTTCAAGCTTGCCCGAAAGGTATTGCCCGGTCAGTGAATTTTTATCATTTAATATATCATCAATCGTTCCCATGGCTGTTATTTCACCGCCGTTAACTCCGGCTTTTGGGCCCATATCAACAATAAGATCGGCAGACCTCATCATATCGGGATCATGTTCAACTACAAGAACTGTATTACCTATATCCCGCAAATTTTTTAAAAGATTAATCAATTTTGAATTATCTCTTGGATGCAGGCCAATGCTCGGTTCATCAAGGACATAAAGAGTACCAACAAGAGAAGAGCCTAAAGATGTAGCAAGATTTATCCTTTGTGTTTCTCCGCCTGAAAGCGTGCTGCTAAGGCGGTCCAATGTTAAATATCCGATACCTACATCATTTAGGAATGTAAGGCGCTTAATGATCTCCTTTAAAATTCTTTCACCCACCATAACATCAAATTCGGAAAGCTGTAGTTCTTTAAAATATTGAAGCGATTGTTCAATTGGAATTTTAACAACATCATAAATTGATTTGTCACCGATCTTAACCTGCAGCGCTTCCCTTCTAAGCCTTGAGCCTTTACAGGCGGTACAAAGGGTATAGCCCCTGTACCGGCTTAGCATAACCCTGATATGCAATTTATAAATTTTGCTTTCAAGTTTTTCAAAGAAACGGTCTATTCCTATATAATCCCCGAACCCTTTTCGCAAAAGTGCTACCTGTTCAAAAGTTAAGGTATTAAAAGGTACATTAATAGGGACTCCAAACTGTTTGGCGCTTCTTATTAAATCCCTTAAGTGAGTGCTGTATTTTGCAGAACGAAACGGCGCTATAGCGCCATCCGTTATAGTTAATGACGGGTTGGGGACCACAAGATCCATATCAACACCTATAACACGGCTAAAGCCCTGGCAGACCGGGCACGCACCAAACGGATTATTAAACGAAAAGAATCTCGGTTCCGGTTCTTCGTACCTTATTCCGCAGCATTCGTAAAACTTATTAAATTCTTTCTCTTCGCCGGATTCCGAATTTATAAGAACAAGCCTGTCTTCCCCTTCTTTAAATGTTATCTCGATGGCATCGGAAAGTCTTTCCCTTACTTTTCCTTTTTGCACTTTGAACCTGTCGATTACAATACTTACTTTATCTTTTTTAGCCGGCAGTTTCTCTTCTTCGGTAAGGTCCACCATTCTGCCTTTAAAATAAATTCTGAAGAAGCCGCGTTTCTTAAGTAATTCAATCTCTTCTTTTATCGTATGCCCTTCGTGCAAATGAAGAGGAAACGCAAGATAAAATTTAGAACCTTCGGGCTGTTCTTCAAGCCAGTCCGATACTGTTGCGGTAGTGGCTTTCTTAACTTCCTTACCGCATTCAAAGCAAATGGTTTTGCCTATCCTTGCAAATAAGAGGCGTAGATAATCATACACTTCAGTAGTAGTGCCTACAGTAGAACGGGTGTTCTTAACCCCGGTTCTTTGTTCAATTGCTACGGCAGGACTTATTCCCTGAATAAAATCGACATCCGGTTTATTCATCCTTTCAAGAAACTGCCTTGCGTAAGCAGAAAGGCTTTCAACATACCTGCGCTGGCCTTCCGCATAAATGGTATCAAAGACAAGCGATGATTTGCCGCTGCCGCTTACGCCGGTGAATACTATTAATTTATTGCGCGGCAGTTCAAAGCTGAGATTCTTTAAATTGTGCTCCCGTGCGCCTTTAATAATTATTTTCTTATTTTTTTGATTGTTCTTTAATTCATTCATCATATACAAAATTTTTTAATAAAATCTAAACTTAAAAGGAAATTAAGCCTTTAAATATAAAAAGAAACCGGATATTAAAGAGGTGATAAAGCAAGTAACAG
>JARLHB010000295.1 GCA_031292465.1 Ignavibacteriaceae bacterium | reverse complement strand
GGGCATATACTCAATTATGAAGATTTCTAATAATAAAAAAAAATGTTTGGTCCTTGGAATGGGTGGTCATTCAAAGGTTGTTACTTCTATAATTGAGTCATATGACGAATATGAGATTGTTGGTTTAATTGATAAGTATCCTGAAAATGTTGGGAAACAAGTTAAATGCTACACAGTAATTGGTTATCAGGATGAACTTGAAGATTTTATAAAAAAAGGTTTTGATACATATTTTATTGCGATCGGAGATAATTATATAAGAAGAAAACTTTATCTTTATTTAAAGTCATTTAATTGTGTTATTCCGCCCCTAATTCATAGAAGTGTTAAATATGAAAATGATTTAATCATAAAAGAAGGAATTCAATTATGTACTGGTGTAATATTAGCGACAAGTGTTTCGATAGAAGAAAATTCACTTATAAATAGTGGAGCTGTTATTGACCATGAATCAATGATCGGAAAAAATTGTCATATCTCTACTGGTGTAACTATTACTGGAAAAGTTGAAATAGGGAATAATAGTTTTGTTGGGGCAGGTTCTACAATACTTCCGTATGTAAAGATTGAAAATGATACTATAATTGGTGCTGGTTCTGTTGTAGTAAATAATATTCCTCCAAATGTTGTTGCATATGGAGCACCCGCTGTTGTGAAAAGGAAAATAGAATTATGATTTTTATTTCTTCTGTAGCAGTTAAAAATCCAAGTCTGAACCTTTTAAATGATATAAGCAAAAAATATAGAATAAATTTTGAACTTAGTGCCAATATCATTGATGAAGATAATATTGATATTAAATTATGTGAATTCTCAAGTGATTTTTTAATACACAATTATTTCCCAAAACCAATAGATGATTTTGTCATAAACTTGGCTTCATCAAATGAAATTATCAGAAAAAAATCTATAGAGTTTGCCTGTGGTAATATTTTTAGATGTGAGAAATATAAGATCCCAATATATTCAATACATTCAGGCTTCAGATTTGATCCGATTCCAAAATATTTGGGAGTTACTTTTGATAATGTCGAATTAAATGACTATAGTTCATCCTTTGACCTATTCATTAAAAGTATAAGAGAAATATTAAATACAACTTTAAGCTCAAGCGTCTCTTTATTGTTAGAGAATAATGTGATTACAAAAAATAATTTAAATTCATTTAGGCAAAACCCACTCTTGTGTTGTGATACTAATGACTATATAAAACTATTTAGTATTGTTAAAGATAGTAGGCTTGGAATATTGGCCGACTATGGTCATTTAAAGGTAAGTGCAAATACATTAAAATTTACTACTGAATCTTTTTATGAGACCTTAAAAAATAGAATATATGCCCATCATCTTAGCTTTAATAATGGATTATATGATTCTAATAAACCATTTAAAACATCAAATATATTTGATGAAATAAAATATATTAGTAATTCGGATTACTTTACACTAGAAATTAATAATCTGGATATTGAGGATATGCTCAAGCAAAAAGAATTATTACAAAAATACTTAAATAAAAAAAATGAAGACAAATATTAACAAATTATTAATTAGTTCTACCTTAAATATAAAGGATGCTTTACAAGTAATAAATGAAAATGGATTATCCGCATGTTTTATTGTAGACAAAGATAGTTCTAAAATGATTGGAATTGTTACTGATGGTGACATTAGAAGAGCAATTCTTAGAAATGTAGATTTATTTAGTAGTATAATGGAAATATCAAATAGA
The DNA here is from genome assembly GCA_031292465.1 of Ignavibacteriaceae bacterium. Classification (GTDB taxonomy): domain Bacteria; phylum Bacteroidota; class Ignavibacteria; order Ignavibacteriales; family Ignavibacteriaceae; genus FEN-1297. The sequence goes on along the minus strand of JARLHB010000295.1, from coordinate 2,872 downwards.
AAATTTCATTATGCTAGTATTGGTGATACATCAGAAAAAATTAATTCCATATTAAGTGATAATATAAAAATTCTTCCTTTACTGGATTCTACAGGTATACCTGTAGATTATGCCACAATATCTCATCTCAGATATCTGCCGATTTATGAACCTTCACTTCATGGAAATGAGTTATCTTATTTAAATGAATGTATTAAAACAGGTTGGATCTCTTCACAAGGAAGATTTGTGAAAGAATTTGAAAATAAGTTTAAAGAATTTATAAATGTACCTTATGCGTTGAGCACTAGTAATGGAACGACTGCTTTGCATTTGGCTTTAGTGGTTTTGGGTATTGGGCCTGGTGATGAAGTGATAGTTCCAGATTTTACTTTTGTTGCTTCGATTAATTCTATTATTTACACTGGAGCTACACCTGTACTTATAGATGTTAATAAAGATACTTTTAATATCGATACTTCTTTAATAGAAGATAAGATTACGCATAGAACGAAAGCGATAATGCCAGTACATTTATATGGAAATCCATGTGATATGGACGAAATATTATTAATTGCAAAAAAGTATAATCTGAAAGTAATTGAAGATGCCGCAGAAGCATTTGGGAGTGAGTTTAAGGGAATTAAAACTGGTGCATTTGGGGATATTGGGTGTTTTAGTTTCTTTGGGAACAAGACCATTACTACAGGTGAAGGTGGGATGATGGTTTTTAAAAATGAGGAATTATTTATAAAAGCAAAAATATTGAGAGATCATGGCATGCTTCCCGAAAAGAAATACTGGCATGCGTATGTCGGATATAATTATAGAATGACAAATATGCAGGCTGCTATCGGTGTTGCGCAATTAGAGCGAGCTAAAGAAATAATTGAGAAAAAGATCCAAATAGGAAAAGGTTATAGAAGAGAACTTTGTAAAAATATTCTAGGAATAAGACTTGTAAAAGAAAACACTAATTCCGTTAATACATATTGGTTATTTTCTTTAGTTATAGAAAGTGAATTGGGGTGGAATAAAGGCAAAATACAACAAAAGTTGCAAGATAATGGTATTGAAACAAGAAATCTGTTCTATCCACTGCATGTGATGCCACCTTATAATAAGTATATTAAAAAGGATGATAAATTTCATGTTACTGAATATTTATCTGAAAATGGATTTTCATTACCATCTTCAACATTTATAAATGATGATAACATAAAAGAAATTGCAAGGATATTTTCTGAAACTTATCAAATGAATACAATATTAAAATAAGAAAGTAGAAATTATGTTTAACGGAAAAAAAATTATTTCTATAATTCCTGCTCGTGGTGGCAGTAAAGGACTGCCCAAGAAAAACATATTACAATTGAACGGAAAACCTTTAATTGCATGGACTATTGAAAAGGCATTACAAAGTAAATATATCGATAGAATATTCGTCTCTACTGATTCCGAAGAGATAGCGGGTATTGCTGAAAAATTTGGATGCAATGTCCCTTTTTTACGTCCAGAAGAGTTTGCAAGAGATAGTTCTCCATCTTCTGAAGCTATTATCCATGCATTGGATTGCTTTGAAAAATTAGGCGAAAGATTTGACTATATAGCTTTATTAGAACCAACTTCACCATTACGAAAAATGAATGATATCGATCTATCAATCAAAAAAATAATTAATAATGAAAATGCTGATTGTTTGGTAAGTGTTGGAGAAATTCACACGGAACATCCTTTTATTATCAAAAAAATGGATTTTGAGGGATTCGTTTCGCCTTATATAAGTAACGCAAAATCTATTTATCAAAGGCAACAGGCTGATAAAGCTTATTTCCCATACGGGGTGATTTACTTGTCAAAAATCGAATCATATAAAAAGAATAAAACATTCTATTTGGAAAAGACACTCTCTTATGAGATTGAAAGATGGCAAAACTATGAAATTGACGATATAGAGGATTTTATGATTATCGAAAAAATTATTAATAAATATATAGGAGAAATTAATGGCTGATTTATCTTGGCGTTTTGATGAACGAGAATATAAATATATAAAAGAAGTTCTTGACTCCGGCTTTGCTAGCGGAACTTCGGGCAATATGAACACAAGACTTGAGAGAGCATTTAGCGAAAGATTTGGAAGAAAATTTGCAATTACATTTAATTCTGGTACGACAACATTGCATGCTTCTTTGGAAGCCTTAGGTGTTGGATATGGAGACGAAGTTATTGTTACTCCATTGACAGTGATCTCATGCATGAATGCAATATTATATTGTAATGCAATACCTGTATTTGCTGATGTAGACCCTAAAACTTTCTTAATTGATCCCGAGGATATAAAAAGGAAAATTACAAGTAAAACAAAGGCAATTATGGCTGTTAATTTATACGGTCAGGTTTGTAATATGACAGAAATTATGAAAATTGCAAAAGTACACAATCTTTTTGTATTGGAAGATTGTGCTCAGTGTTATTTAGGGATGCATAAGGGAAAAATAGGTGGAACATTCGGGCATGTAGGAAGTTGGAGTTTCGAAAACTCAAAACATCTTACCACTGGTGATGGTGGTATAGTTGCATTAGATGATGAAACCCTAGGAGATAAGATAAGAAAACTAAACTGTCAAGGATTTAGAACTGCTACTGCTGTGAGTGGAAAAATAAGAGTTGCTAAAGACATATTTCAAAATCCTTCATTCAAGAGACATGATATTTTGGGCTTCATGTACAGGCTTCCCGAAGTTGCTGCTGCTATGGGATTAGGACAGCTTGAAAAATTAGATATGTTTGTTCAGAAAAGGAAAGAGATGGCATCCATGTATCTGGAAGTAATCAATAATAATAATTGCGATTGGCTTTTCCCGCAAAGGGTTCCTGATGGGGATGTAAG
>JARLHB010000294.1 GCA_031292465.1 Ignavibacteriaceae bacterium | reverse complement strand
TTTATGAGTTGGCTCCGGCAAACGCTGCGAACCCCTCCCGGCCTCCCCTTTAGCTAAAGGGGAGGAGATTGTAAAACAGTATAATTTCAGTTTTAAAGTCCCACATTGAGAAACATTTATTAAATCCTTTCTTTGGGAATAAATTCATAAGTCATTTACACTCCATAACTTCTTAATCTTACTATGATTATAAACAAAAACTGTAAATAACCGATAATAGGTTATAATTATGTACATTTTTTAAATCATAGAGATTCTAGATGAAAAGAAAAATAAATTATTTACCTGTTTTAATGATTGCTCTGTCATTATTTAACAAGAATGATTTTGCCCAACCTGTATTACAGACTCCGGCAAATAATTCAACAGGCTACAAGTTTACAAAAGTTACCTATAATTGGGACACTGTTAGCAGTGCAGCATCTTATGATTTAATAGTATGCAATGATACGGCAAGTACAGCTTCCTATAAGAAGACATATTCCGGCATTTTGAATAATTCTTACCAGCCTGCTGCTGATTATCTTGATTATGGTACAAAGTATTATTGGAAAGTTAGAGCTAAAATCGGAGCTGTTTATACAGATTATTCCAATTATTTTACTTTTACAACCGGAACTCCAGGTAATTCTATTGGCATTGATGCAAACGCAAGTATTACATTCGATCATACAACGGGGACGATAACTCAAATAATATACAAGAAAGGATCTGGAAATCCGCTTTTAGATACAACTCAGAACAGCAAAAGTAAATTCGGATTAGGCCGGATAAATAATGAAACCGGGACCAAACTTGCTTCCTGGTCGGAAACTTCCGGAACTTATATCTATAATTATGAAAATACAGCATATGGCTCTAAAACTTTAACAATAACCTGGTCAGCTAACGGAATTAAAGTTGATATGAACATTAACCTGAGCGCTGGTAAAGCAGCAACTTTAAATGCTGTCTGGCAGCCCGGGGGAGACAAAGGCCCAATTCATGATTATATGCTCTATGCAGCAAATGCAAACTTGTTAAATAAAATGAAATTAACATATCCGGGTGTGTCATCAGTTGTATACAGCGGAAACACTATCCTTTCGGCAATGGTTGATGACAGGTATAATGAATATGCCGGATTCAAAAGCTCAACACCGGTTCAAACCACTATTCAGCAGGGAATAGCTTTTGGGCCTGCTTTTACATATTCTTCTTCAACAAGCCCTCAATCTTTTACTCTGTCATTTGGCGTATTGGATAAGACTAATTTCTTTAACTGGGCAAATAATAAATATATAATAGTTAGCGACCCGGCCGCAGGATTAAACATTTTGGACCAGTCTTCACCAACGGTTAAATGGGAATCATTTGGCGTTTCGAGCAAATTAAATATTTATTTATCCACAGATAATGGCTCAACTTTTAATACTATTTTGGCTTCAAATATGACTGATAACGGCAGTTATATTGTAACATTACCTAATCTTAGCGCTAAAGTTCCTATAAATAATTGCATTATGAAAGTAACTACCGGAACCAATGTTAATGGCTATTCCGGGAAATTCTCAATAGTCTCAAATAAAAGTTCGATTTTTAGTGTCCCGGTTAATTTAACAGGCGCGCCTACGGATACGGTTATAGTTCCGGTTCTTGTTTCTCCCGCAGCGGGGGACTCGATATATGCTTTTGATATACGTTTATTTTATAATAAGGACAATTTAACTTATTCAAAAAGTATAGCGGATTCTTCTTTAAATAACTGGTCGCTGGATGTAACAAATAATACGGCAAGTGGTTATCTGCAAATAGGCGGTTACAATAATGTCGGAAACGCGATTACATTGAGAGATACTTTAGTTAAATTAAAATTTTATATTAAACCAACCTCAAGGGTTGGAACTCAATCAGCTCTGACTATAAATAATGCGTATCTCTCTGCTGCAAATTCTGTCGCTAAATCTCTGCCGCTTACTGGTATAGATGGAATGCTTACTTTGTACACAAGGGCTTCCGGTTTTCTTAGATATATAGTATCTAAAAAGCCTATTACAGGAGTTAAAATGATTGCGTTTATTGATACTGTTGCAGATGATACCACGTTTGGCAGTACTAATTCTGGAGGTTATTTCGACTTTTCGAACCAAACACCGGGCAGTGTTATCAAACTGATGCCAATACGTAATCTTAGTTTGCCCACATCAATTAACGATGCAGTAACAGCAACCGACGCACTAAAAGCATTTGGCGGAAGGGACGGCGGTTCTACTCCGCTTACTCCGCTGCAGAATATTGTTGCAGATATAAACGGCGATGGGAAATTAAATTCTACGGATGCTTATGCAATTTTAAAAATCTCAACTGGCGAATTAACTGCTGCTGATTTTGGCCAGTCCAACTGGGTATTTATTGATTCTAATTATGCTATTACAAACGCAAACTGGGCTTTAGCACCGCAGAATAAATTTTATTTACCATTGGATTCAGTTAAAACTACTCAAAGTTTTTGGGGAGCAATAAGAGGGAACGTAAGTGGCAATTACGGTTTACCGGCAAGTCTCAATAAATCTTCTGCTGTAACAAATGGCCTGCAGGATGTTGCCAGCACTGTTGAATTTAGTGTGCCTGCTAATATTAATGCATTTCCGGGTGATACGGTTGCGCTGCCTTTAAATGTAAAATTAAATGGTAAGACTATAGGCGCATTTAATGCATCTTTTCAATTGAATAATAACTTACTTACTTATGCAGGTGTATTTGTCCAGGGGCCTTCAATGCCTTCCAATAAAGGCTGGATGATTTGTACTTATTGTGCGCCTGGCGGTAAGTTTAATATTGGCGCTGCTGATTTTTCGGATGTTATTTCACCAATTTCCAGTGATGGTTCTGTAGCTGTTTTTAAATTTATTGTAAATGGTCAGGCAAAAATCGGGGATTCTTCACAGATTGTTTTATCCGGATTTTCAGCCTCCGATTCAAAACTGAACAACTTATCCATAACAGGAGTAAATGGAAAAATAACCGTAGCAAGCGTTTCTTCAACAAAGAACGGTACGGTGATGTACGAATATAATTTAGCTCAGAATTATCCAAATCCCTTTAACCCTGCTACTACTATTGAATATTCTATTAAAAAGCAGAGTAATGTGGAGATTGAGATATACAATGCTATTGGACAACGTATATCAACATTAGTTAATGGGATTCAGGAAGCCGGCAACTATAAATTGAACTGGAATGCAAAAAATTTCGCTTCCGGGATTTATTTCTATAGAATTAAGGCCGGAGAATTTACACAGATTAAAAAGATGATATTGTTGAAGTGATACTGATTATTTAACCGTAATTAAAGGCGTTAAAGTTTTACTTAACGCCTTTTTTATTTTTTAATATAAAGAGTCGACAGGTGATTATTTGAAATAAGTATTCAAAATAAGTTAATTCAAAAGAAAATTTCATCTTAAAATATACACGGCAAATCGTTTAATATTGAACTGAAGCAAATTTAAAATTAACCTGAAAATTGGTTAAGAAATAAAGTCCAATCTTTATTTCTTCTTAATAAATCTATCAATTTTACTCGTCAATAGCCAAATTAATGCTGTCTGTATATATACAGATAACAGCTATATATCCTCGATGACAATCCAAAGATATACACATTGAAATCATTTTTGATATTAATATTGATATTATATAACATATGTCTTAATATTAATATGTGTATTTTATAAAATGATTATAACTAACATCATTAAGATAAATGTCGGCAATCTCTATATATATTCTTCGGAATTGAGATAAGTTGGCTAAAAAGGGAATATATTATGTCAAATCGGATGATATGAATGTACGGGTATTTAGAAAAATATGCATACCGGAAAAATGATGTAAAGAATTTAGTAAGCACAAAACTTTGAAAAACAATTTCCCAGGTGAAAAACAGTCACTATGTAAATTATAATTACAACAGTGTTTCGGGAATTACCTTTGCGTCTGATTTAATAAATGCGGGGATTATCTCTTCGAGCATAGACTGTATATATCAAGCCGCGGAAGAAAACAATATTGATTCAAAATAGCCTTTTATATTAAATAGTAAAAGTGAATTACTAAGCTCAATAATATAGAGCTTAGTAAATATATTAAACCGGGAGTTTAGTATAAAAGGAGATTATGTAAGCTTGTTTTATGAATATTCATAAAACCCTACTTTTCAACCAATGGCTGGGTTAGTTAAGTTGAAAATTAGGTTATTACTAATAAATAATAGAAAAAATAACTAAACAAATAAGGTCATTAAAATGCTAATTAAAAAAGTTTTTTTATTCTATGTGCTTGTTTTATCATTAATATGTTTTTATCCGGGCATTTATGCTCAGACTTCCACATATTGGGTTGACCCTAACCGTGGCCAGAAAATATACCGTAAAACGGCAATTATCCAGGCCAACCAGGTACAGTCTATTTTTGGTAACTGGGGCATTTTTGGTAAAGGCGATTCTCCTTATTCCGGTGTCTGGCCAAAGGGGACAAAACATGCACACGTAGTGGAAATGACTATGCTGGCAGCTTCCGAAGTTGTCGGAACTGATGGTAATACGTATCATGTAATTTCAGAATCTTATAGCGGTAACCCTAACCGTGCACCGGATGGACACGAATATTGGTGGAATCCATTGCCGGGGTATGCTAATGATCATAGAAGTTTTACTTCATCTGACGGCACTGTCGATACAACATCTCAGATTGCACATAGTGCAGATGCAACAACATGGCCTGCATCATGGCCCGGACGTGATGCTAACTGGAATGGTACGTGGAACGGTTATTTCGGTCAGAATCAGTTTAATGCTGATGATGAAGGTTATTACGTAATTGATGATTTCTGGAATGACAAATATCCGTTTTATCCATTTGCAAATGACAGTACAAGGCGGGGTTTGGGCCTTCAGTGCGAAACAAGATTATTTGCATGGGCGCATCCATTAGCCCAGGATCAAATCTTCATTCACTTCAGGGTTACAAATACTTCTACAACAAATTATTCACGGGACAATCGTCCAATATTTTTTGGTGCATTTGCGGATGTTAATCCGGGTGGTATGGGCAGTACCAGCGATATGGACGCATACGATATTGATGAAAGCATGATAATATCTTTTGCATACAATAACATAGGTATCTGGACAACATATACCAATGTTCTTCCCGGCTATATGGCATGGAAATTCCTTGAGAGCCCGGGGCTTTCCGATGACGGAATTGATAATGACCATGACGGGCTAATTGATGAAAGGCGCGATAATGATGCAGGCAGCTATATATTTGGTTCTGTAGGCACATATAATGGCGGTGCTCCATGTTCTCACTGGAGCGGTGATGAAAACGGTAACTGGAATCCCGATCTTGATGATGTAGGATCCGACGGTATCGGGCCGTTTGATGTTAATTATAAAGGCCCTGATGTTGACGGAACAGAAGGGAACGGCAGGCCGGATCAGGGTGAACCTGACTTTGGTTTCCTTGACAAGGATGAATCAGATCAAATTGGCTTAACATCATTTACAGCGCCTGCTTATGGAAGTATTGTAATAAAAAATGAAAATTCTATTTGGGCTCAGATTCAGCCAAACGTTTTTGTAAACCCGGTTCAGAATGCAAACCTGTTATGGGTATTTGCTTCCGGTGCATTTGACCTGGCAGCCGGACAGACAGAACGTTTTTCTACAGTATGGATTTTTGGGCCGGATAATACAACCATTTACAGGAATGCAATTACTTCCCAGAACATATATAATTATAATTATAAATTTACAAAACCTCCTATAGCTCCTATTGTACATGCTGTAGCAGGCAGCAATAGAGTTACTTTGTACTGGGATAATAGAGCTGAAAAGTCTATCAGCCCTGTTTATGGTAAAAACTTTGAAGGTTATATGGTTGTAAGAGGGACTGACTCCCAGTTAAGTGATGCAAAAATTATTTCTGATGCACTTGGAGACTGGACTTATTATAAACCAATTGCACAGTTTGATTATAAAGATGGCATATATGGCGCATCGCCTATCGCTTCCGGTTCTGAATTAGGCGCGGAATATTCAAAAGGAATTCAGTTTTATCTTGGAAGTGATAACGGTTTGCAGTACTCATATACGGATACGACAGTAACAAACGGCGTAACATATTATTATGCAGTTCTGTCTTATGACAGAGGCTATTACGATGGTATGGATACAATCCTGATTAATAGAGGCTTCTTAAAGGGAACCGACAGGCATTTAGTAAGCATGGAACCAGCTTACAGCCCATTCTCGTTTACTTATGATAATTATAACCAGTTGGTTGCTCAAAGTACTAATACAGCAATTGTAACACCAAACTCGCGTTCTACCGATTATGTTGCAGGTACAACAAGTGCAGACGGAAACGGGTATGTAGCATATTCTTCGGGCCCAAACCAGAATACAACAGGTAAGGTGAAAGTATCAGTGATTGATCCGGGCAGACTTGCAAACAATAATAAATATGAAATAAGCTTTGCGGATTCATTAAACCTTTCCGGTGAACATGTAACTTATGCATACAGTGTTAAAAACACGATTAAAGACACAACTTACTTTGATAGTGTTGCAGTTCCGATTGATTCGACATTGAATTCGAGCAAATCATGGAGTACAACAATATTCGACGGTATGACACTGAGCTTTCAGAATGTTGCTCCGAATATGCCGTATATCTTGGCACATTCAGGCTGGACTGAAGACAGGCCTGAGAATTTGCAGGTAAACATATTAAAAGGAGCCGGATGGAACACAGAGAACTTCACCCTTGAAGTTACCGATGCTCCAGCAGATTACGAATACAAGAAAACCAATCAGGTATATTTCAAAATCTATGACAATATTACCCAGGATA
>JARLHB010000293.1 GCA_031292465.1 Ignavibacteriaceae bacterium | reverse complement strand
TACACCAAGCTCAATTAAAAAATCCACATCACCATAATTATACGGCGTTGATAAAAATAATATTTTGTTTTTAATGCAAATATTTTTTAGGTAACTAAAGTCATCTTTTCTTAGTTCTAATTTTTTCAACATCTTATATTGTGATTCTTCGGGATTAGTTACCTTCTTTTGATAAGCTGCCTTTGATGCATTTCTTACTACAACGTTATCCGCTTTAAACGTTTGAAATTTTACGGCATCAGCCCCACTTTTTTTTGCTTCAAATATTAATTTTTCGGCAAGCTCAATACTACCGTTATGATTTACTCCCACTTCTGCTATTATAAATGTTTTGTTGCTTTTAAGTTTAGTAAATAATTTTTTATTTCCCATTTATATTTTAGATCCTAAATTATTAAATATTCCAGTTAGTAAAAATATTATTCAGAATAAAGATTGTCTATGTAATGAATATAAAATTTATATTTTCAAATTACTAATAATTACGATTATTTTGTCCTTATTGTACACATTATTAATTCCACTCATTATTTGCTCGTCTAAGAACTGTCAATAAAGTTTAAATCTTTAAGCTCTAGACAATTTACCGTTTGTCGTTATTTTGTCAAAAGCATTTCTTGTATCTATTATAAGTTTCGAATTATCATATAAGAATTGATAATCATATTGTGTATGATTTGTACTCAATACTACCAAATCATATTTATTTAAATTCTCTTTTGTCAGTTCAACGGATGACATATCATACTGATATTTTCTTGTAGAAGGAAGCTTTGGAATAAACGGATCATTGTAATCAACTTCAGCGCCTTTTTCCCTTAATATTTCGATTAGTTTTAATGTAGGAGACTCGCGCATATCATCAATATCTTTTTTATATGATGCACCAAGAATTAAAACCTTTATTCCGTTCAAAGACTTTTTATTTTTATTCAGCGCTTCAAATATTCTCTCAACCACATAATAAGGCATGGATGTATTAACTTCTCCGGCCAATTCTATAAATCGGGTATTTATATCATATTCCCGGGCTTTCCAGGTTAAATAGAAAGGGTCTATAGGAATACAATGGCCCCCAAGACCAGGCCCCGGATAAAAAGCCTGAAAACCGAATGGCTTTGTTTTTGCCGCTTCAATTACTTCCCATACATTTATATCCATCCTGTCAAACACCATTTTAAGTTCATTTACAAGCGCAATGTTTACAGAACGGTATATGTTTTCTAATAACTTTGCAGATTCGGCAACTTTGGGTGATGAAACCGGGACTGTTTTTATAATTATCTTATTATACAACGCCACAGCTACTTCAAGGCATTCCGGCGTAACACCGCCGACTATTTTTGGTATTGTTGCCGTTGAAAAATTTGGGTTATTCGGATCTTCACGTTCCGGGCTGAATGCCAGGTAAAAATCTTTACCTACAATTAATTTGGCCGATGGGTTTTGTCCCTCCCTTTCAATAGCAGGGCTTTTGCTTTCTTCAAGCATTGGAAGCAAAATTTCTTCTGTTGTACCCGGATATGTAGATGACTCTAATACAACAAGCTGCCCTTTTCTAAAGTTGTCTGCAACAAGTTTTCCGGAACTTACAATATAAGTTAAATCAGGCTCTTTATGCTCATCCAGTGGTGTAGGGACACATATAATTACAGCATCACAGGTTGTTAAACGGGAAAAATCCGATGTAGCTGAAAATTTCTTGCTATCAACAGCATTCTTAATTCTTTCCTCTTTAATATGTTTAATATAACTTTTCCCACTGCTTAGAATTGGTATTTTGTTTTTGTCAATATCAAATCCTAGAACAGTGAAACCTTTTCCGGCAAATTCAAGGGCAAGCGGCAAACCGACATACCCAAGACCTATAATTCCTACTACTGCTGAGTAGTTATCTATTTTATTTATTAATTGCATAAGATTATTTCACAATAATTTTTAAAAATTAGTTAAATAATTTAATATAATTGGTTCTTTTTTACTATGGATAAATTCTGTAAGCTGCTCTTTTTCCAGAATATGTGGCTAAAGGACATTAAATAGAGGAATTATTCCCCAACTTTTATTGAAAATTACTTATCATATGTACAATCCTCTCAGAAGTTTTCCCATCCCACAGGTCAGGGATAGAACCTTTTTTTATTTCCCCATTGTTAATAATGCCGTATGCAGCTTGTAATATTTTCTCAGAATCTGTTCCGGCTAACTGATTAGTCCCGATTTCCACAGTTACCGGACGCTCGGTATTATTTCTTATTGTAAGGCATTGTACACCCAAATAAGTTGTTTCCTCCTGTATTCCGCCGCTGTCCGTCAAAACTAATTCAGCATTTTTCATCAACGTTAAAAAGTCTATATAACCGATAGGATCGGTAATAAAAAGATTTTTATTAAAATCTGAGAGATTATTTTTTATTCTGTTTCTTGCTCTTGGATGTACTGGAAAAATTATTTTTCTCTTCTCAGCCAGTTTATTCAGTAAACTTAATATTTTCGTAATATTTTCAGGATTATCCACATTTGAGGGGCGGTGTAATGTAACCAGAAGATATGATGAGGGCTGCAGCTCTAAATTGTACATAATATTTGATTTTACTGTTCTTGGCAGATAATATATCAGGCTGTCAATCATTACATTTCCTACAAAGAACATTTTGTCTTGCGGTATTCCCTCTGAATCAAGATTTTTAATACCTGCCTTTTCAGTAACAAAGAGATAGTCGGCCAGGTGATCTGTAAGAACTCTGTTTATTTCTTCAGGCATTTCACGGTCAAAACTCCTTAATCCGGCTTCAACATGCACGATCTTAATGCCTAACTTAGCTGCTACTAAACTGCACGCTATTGTAGAGTTCACATCCCCATATACTATTATAATATCCGGCTTTTCATTAAATAATACTTTCTCAAATTCAATCATTATTTTAGCTGTCTGTTCTGCATGGGATCCTGAGCCAACATTTAAATAATATTCAGGTTTAGGCAATTCTAAATCATAAAAAAACACATCAGACATATTCATATCATAATGCTGACCGGTATGACAAATAATGTGCTTAAATCCCTCAGCAGGGAATTCCGAATTATGTTTTCGTATTTCTTTATCAATAGGCGCCATTTTCATAAAATTCGGCCTTGCGCCAACAACAGATATTATTTTCATTAATTATTTATCTTAACTTATTTGTTTAATCATTTATCTAACCGGACACAGCTTCGCCGCATAAGTCACATAACAATTTTGAACCATAGAAAGATTATTTATTTGGATAACGCTGTTAATAATGATTTAATGCTATAAATATTTGTTCAAAGTCAGGCATTATCATTTCCCTGTTACCAATTTTTATAATTAATTTAACGTAAGGATTATCATCAGAATTCAGGCGCGATATTTTTGTAGAGTTTTCGTCTATCGCCATAAATTCTATTATTTCATCAACAAAAAAGCCTACCGGCTTTCTTTTAATATTTGTTAATATAATTCTTGCCGTAGGGCTTTGTTTATAATTGAGCTTATACACTTTATCAAATGATATTATCGTGTATTTGCTTCCGGCATATTCCAGGCCGGTATTAGTTTCTTTATACTGAATTTCACATTCCGGAACGTTTAAAACATTAATAATCTCCTTTAAATTCAGGCAAAACTCCTGCCCCTGAATTTTAAAAATAAACAGTCCTGAAAATGTTTTTTTCTTTTGAAGAGCTGCCATTATATTAATAATAAAATTAAGGTTGCACTATAACAGCAATTACAGTACCGATATTGTAAATGTCGGAATATATTGAATTTGAGATATTTATTACGGTATGCTAAGGGGGTCGTTTTAAAGTTACTTTACATGTATTAAAGTTTCTTTACATGCCTTAAATGGAATTGCAGATCTGTAAAAGAAGGTTTTGGCTTTCGCTAATTAAATTTCATACATGGTTATAAGTTATAAATGTATTGGGGAATTCGATATTATTGTCTTTAATTTTTTTATCTAAAGTGGGCCTTGAAATCTTTAACACTTTGCAGGCTTCTTTTTTATCCCAATTTACATTTTTAAGTACTAACAGAATATGTTTTTTTTCAACTTCGACAAGGGACATATCTTTCAGCTCTGAAAGTCTTTCGGTATTCTCAATGTTTCTCATAAAGAGATTCTCTTTTTCCAAAACATCCTCTTTTGCCAACGCAACAGCTTCCTGAAGAACATTTTCAAGTTCTCTTACGTTCCCTGCCCAAACATTATTCTTTAATAATTCCATCACATCGTATGGAACTTTAAACACATTTTTATGTAATTCCTGATTAATTTTTTTAAGTAAATCAATAACAAGTTCAGGTATATCTTCGCGTCTCTCTCTAAGCGGGGGGATATTAATCTTAAAAACATTCAGCCGGTAATATAAATCCTCCCTGAATTTCCCTTCCGTAACTAATCTATATAAATCTTTATTTGTAGCCACTATTATACGTGATTTCAACGGAATCGAGATTTCATCACCGACTCTTTCAAACTCTTTTTCCTGTATTACTCTAAGTAATTTTAATTGAATATCGTGAGATATTTCCGAAATCTCGTCCAAAAATATTGTCCCTTCACCAGAAAGTTCAAATTTCCCTTTTTTATCTCTTGTTGCGCCGGTAAATGATCCCTTCACATGCCCGAATAATTCGCTTTCAAGCAAAGTATCTGCTAAAGCAGTACAGTTTACAGGAACAAATGGTTCATCTTTTGTGATTCCTGCACTGTGGATTGCTCTGGATACTACTTCTTTACCCACTCCGCTTTCCCCCTGAACCAATATAGTCATCCTGCTGGAAGAAATTCTGCCAATTTTTTTAACGATGTCTTTCATTGAAGGAGATTTGCCAATTAATATGTTGTGATCATCCGGATTAGTATCCCTGTATAAATCAATTACTTCCAGCCTGTCGCTTAATTCTTTTGTTTCAAGTGCCCTTTTAACTAAAAATATAAATTTCCCCTTTTCAATAGGTTTTTCCAAATAGTCATATGCCCCAAGCTGCATAGCTCGTATTGTAGAATCCATATCATCATATGCAGTCATAAGTAAAAAGGGTATATGATAATTTGATTCCTTAATAGTCTTCAGCAGTTCAAGTCCGTCAATGTTAGGCATGCGAATATCCGAGAAAACAATATCCGGCTTCTCCTTTTTAATTATTTCTATTCCCTGGGAACCATTAATAGCAGTAATTATGGAATAATTTTCATTTGCAAGATAAGAGATTAAGGTTTCTCTCATTAGTTCGTCATCATCAATAATAAGTATTTTTTTCATTAATATTATAACGGATATTTAATTTCAAAAATTGTTTCGCCTTTTTTACTCTTTATAAGATTTATTACTCCATTATGCTCTTCAATAATTTTTTTTACAATTGCCAGCCCTAAGCCTGTTCCGTTTGATTTTGTAGTATAAAAAGGTTCGAATATTTTATCATAATTCTTAATCCCGCTGCCGTTATCTTTAAAATAAATAAGATGATAATCATTTGCTTTTTTTGACCAGATTTTAATTTCGCCGTTTTCTTCAATAGCATCTATGGAATTATTCAGCAGGTTTTTAAACAAACATTTTAGTTTTTGATAATCGCCCTTTATTATTAATGGTTCAACGTTATTAATAAAGCTTATTTTCTTATCCCGCAGTAATGGCTCTACTGATGTATAACTATAATCTATCACATCCCGGACATTAAGATCTATTAGTTCTAATTCTTTATCTTTTGAAAGCTGCGAAAAATTACTAAAAAGTTTGTTAATCCTTTCAAGGTCCCTTCCAATGATAGAGCAAATATTTATTTCTTCAACAGATTTCGGTTGAAGTAAATTAAAATTCATTTTTATTAATGCAAAATGGGACTTTAATTCATGCATTAATGAACAGAATATATTTCCGAAGTAACTATATTTGATCAAATTATTTATTTTCTGCCCCTGCTCCGCATTTTCGGTTGATACATTTTTGGTAATGATAAAATGAGTAATTCCACCGCTTTTATTATAAATTGGCGAAATAGTCGTCATTGATACTTCAACATCCCCGTTTCGTTTCTTAAAATGTAAAATATCTTTCCATTCTTTGCCTGAAAGAATTGTATTCCAAAGCCTTAATAATGTGTTTTGCGTGATTTTTTCAGAAACGATTTCTCTAAAATTAAGGCATTTTCCCTTTTCTAATTTAAACCCGGAGTCTTCACAAAATACATGGTTTATATATTCAATATTCCCCTGTTTATCCATTAAAATAACTGCTTCGGACTTTGTATTTATATCCAGTGATAAATTATTTATGTACTGGTTTAATGGAAAGATTCGTAAAGGGTTTACCGGTTTTAAAGATATTTTTGCCTGCACCTTAAGTTCCTCTTTTTTTGTTTCCAATATTTTTTAATAGAAAACAATACTAAACTTGCTTAAAGAAGAAGTTTTTTTACTTCAATACTCTTCTATAATAACAAAACTCCAAAGTCAGAATACACTCCAATATTATATTCTAAGATATAAGAGTGCGACAACACCTAAGCCTTGGAAATACATTCAATCGAAAATAGAAGCATTTTGTTTATAACATCCCTAAAACAATTATCCCCACCACTTTATTCACTTTTTTGAGCAAAATAAATAAACAGTGTCTACCTTATTTCATACGAAGCTGTATAGGAGAAATATTTATCCGGCACAAGGAAAGGGTATTACCGGTTCTTAAACAAAAAATGAGAGAAACAAATACACTACATAATATAAAAAATTATTTTAAAAATCAAAATGTTAAATACAATTTTTTATAAATAAAAGTAAAAGCCCTGATTATGTTACAAAACAGAGCTTGTGCTTAACTTCACATTTTTTAGGATAAGTAATATATTTATTCATAGCTAAAAAGCGGGATTTCCTAATGATCTTTCCAGTTCCACCATTTTAGTTTTTCCGGATTAAGCTTATTTGGCATTTGAATCTTAAACCAGAATCTAATTCAAAATATTTTCTTAAATCAATATTAAAAGCCTGGTAATC
>JARLHB010000292.1 GCA_031292465.1 Ignavibacteriaceae bacterium | reverse complement strand
CTGCCTTTCCAGATTACATTAATACCCCAGTACATTATAATGGTTAAATTCGGCTGGGTGGATACTTACTGGGCGTTAATTGTTCCATATCTTATGAATGCGTTCGGCATAATAATGTTCAGGCAGTATTTTAAGAGCCTGCCGCAGGATTTGATTGATGCAGCAAGATTAGACGGCTGCGGGGAAATAAAAATTATATTTAAAATTTTATGGCCGAATTCAATTCCTGCTATAGTTACAATAGGAATATTAACTTTTATGGGCTCATGGAATGAAGTGTTGTGGCCTTTGATAGTAATAAGAGACAGCCGGTTAATGACTATGCCGCAGCTTGTAACATTATTTGCAGTAGGCGGAGCGGCAGAGTCGCAGCTTGGTGTAAAATTGGCTGCTGCTACCATGCTGGCTATGCCTATAGTGGTGGCTTATCTTTTCTTCCAGAAATATTTTATACAAAGTATGGCATCAACAGGTTTAAAAGAATGATAAAGGAAATAATATGTTTGCTTCGCGACTGACAAAAAGAATTGGTCCCAAGCCGGAAAGAATAATTTTACAGTATTTTAATTTAGGCAATGAAGAAAGAATAAAAAATGTTATTCGCCGCGTTATCTCATTGCCCGAGCAGGAAGCTGTTCACCAATTGGAAAAGGTGATGCGTGATTTTTCATTCCGTCATTTAAATTTCAGGCATAAACTGTTAGAAAATTTTAAACAAATTGAAAAGTACGTACAAGAAAACATTTCAAATGATAAAAAACTCCTTATAGGCGCTTATTTCTCAAAAGAATATTCTATAGAAGCTGCTTCTTTGTTTAATCCCTCAATAGTAGCTCATCCTGATCAAAGATTTTTAAAGCCGGGAATGCTGAGGTTTGTTATGAGCCTTCGCGCTACAGGCGAGGGGCACCTGTCTTCACTTGAATTCCGAAGCGGTGTAATTGATGAAAATTGCGAAATATATTTTGATGAAACTTCACATTTCTGCGAGCTTCCTGCGGTAAATGAAGATAAAATGATTGATAAGGGTATGCTTGCAAAAGCAGTACCTCCAAAAGATGAATCAGAAAAAAATATTTATGGCAGAATACCGCAATTGTTCACGCTTCATCAAATTAAAGAAATATTTAGAGCGGCACAGGGCAGCGTAAAAGATGAAAGCACAAACTTATTTATAGAAAAAATTCTTAATTACGCCGAAGCCAATTATGAAATTTCATTTAATGAGTCAACCACCGTTTCAGAAAGAGTAATTTTCCCATACTCAAAGAATGAAACTGTAGGTATGGAAGATGCACGATTTGTAAAGTTTACCGAAGATGACGGCTCAATTACATATTATGCAACGTACACTGCATATAACGGCAGAACTTTCGGTACACAGCTTATTGAAACAAAAGATTTTCTTACTTTTAATATCCGCACGCTGCACGGAAACGCAGTGCAGGATAAAGGTATGGCTTTATTCCCGAGAAAAGTAAACGGTAAATATGTAATATCTTCCAGGCAGGGCGGGGAAAACCTGCAGATTATGTATTCGGATGATTTGTATCATTGGGACGAATATCAACAACACCGCATTCCGGCAGAACCATGGGAATTTATACAGCTTGGCAACTGTGGTTCCCCGGTTGAAACAAAAGATGGATGGCTTTTAATAACCCATGCTGTAGGGGCATTCAGAAAATATTCTATGGGTGCAGTACTGCTTGACCTTGATGATCCCTCAAAGGTTATCGGCAGATTAAAAAATCCATTACTGGAACCGTTAGAAAACGAAAGAGAAGGTTACGTTCCAAACGTGGTGTATTCGTGCGGTTCACTTGTACATAATGATGAATTAATAGTTCCGTATGCAATGTCGGATTCTTATTCCGGTTTTGCAAAAATATCTTTGCCCGGTTTGCTTGCAGAATTAACGGAAAAGAAATAAACAGGTTAAAAAACATTAAGAAATAAGAAAGTATGAGAGGCCACTTAGATGAAAGTAATCAGGTATAGCAAAAATCCGATATTAACAAAAGAGGATGTACCGTTTGAAGTAAACAGTATTTTTAACCCGGGTGCGATTAAATTTGGAAACGAATATTTGCTTGTCTGCCGCGCGGAAATGCCAAATGGCAGGTCATCTTTAGTAATTGCAAGAAGCACTGACGGCATAAACTTCAAAGTTGATGCTGAGCCGTGTTTAACTCCCGAAGACCATGGAAAATTTTGTAAATATGCAGAATGGGGAGTTGAAGACGCACGCGTTATAAAATTAGAAGATAAATACTATTTAACCTATACAGGCTACTCCAAACATATGCCTCTTGTTTTATTAACGGAGACATCAGATTTTAAAAAATTTAATATTCTTGGGCCAATAAGCGAACCATCAAATAAAGACTGCACACTCTTTCCTGAAAAAATAAACGGCTATTACTGGAAAATAGACAGGCCTACAGCTGAGCAAAAACATTATATATGGGTTGCAAAAAGCAACGATCTCATTCATTGGGGAGGGTATGAATGTATGGCAGAGCCTGATGCCGGCACCTGGGAAGCTGATAAGATCGGAATTTCATCAACTCCTGTAAAGACGAAGGAAGGCTGGCTTGTATTATATCATGGAGTAAGAGGTTTTGGCATAAGCGCTCTTTATAAGCTGGGTGTTATGTTAATAGATTTGGAAAAGCCCTGGATATTAAAAGGAAAATCATCTTACCCGATTTTATCACCGGATCTTGATTATGAAAGAACTGGCGATGTTAGTAATGTAATTTTTTCCAACGGATGGATTGTTGAAAACAATGGCGAAGTTAAAATTTACTATTCAGGCGCCGATACGAATATCTGTCTTGCAACCACAACGGTTGGTCATTTGTTATCGTTGTGCAAATAATTAAAAATTCAGACGCAAAATATTTTATGTATTATAATTTCTGTAAGCCAATCGTTATTAGCTTTTTTTCAGCCTTGCTGATTCTTTCAGGTGCAGATGCACAAAGAAAAGGAGT
>JARLHB010000291.1 GCA_031292465.1 Ignavibacteriaceae bacterium | reverse complement strand
AAAAAGAAATAAATGAAAAATCTTTTACCTGTATGTAATAGGTACCCATAGTACCTGCTATCCCGAAAAACATGAAGACAAATATATCGCCAAGGCCGTTGTAGGCAAGCGGGTAAGGGCCTGCTGTATAAGCTATACCTGCAATTATTGATAATATACCTATAACAAAAATAACCGGCCCGGCCTCATAAACTAAAATAAGCCCCAGAATAAATGATACTGAAAAGATAATAACAACACCGATTTTCATTTCCGTTACGCTAATTAAGCCGGCGGCTAATACCCTAAGCGGCCCTTTCCTGTCTTCGGTATCGGCGCCTTTTAGAAAATCATAAAGGTCATTTGTAAAATTTGTACCTACTTGTATCAGCACTGAACAAAGCAGCGCAATTATAGAATACAATACAGCAAATTTGCCTTTATTTATTGCCAGGGCAGAGCCAACTACTACCGGAACTATTGCTGCAAGAAGAGTTTTCGGCCTGCTTGCTATAATCCAGCTTCTAAATTTCCCCGCAGTAATTTGATCACTACTTTGAATACTGTTTTCCATTGATACCGATGTTTATTTATTATAATATTTTCTTAATGTCTTATTATCTTGCCAGGCTGAAATTTTAAGGAAGCTTGGGAAATTTATCAAATCCCGGTTTCCGTTTTTCAAGATAAGCTTTCTTGCCTTCCTGCGCTTCTTCACTCATATAATAAAGCAAAGTTGCATTACCCGCCAATTCCTGTATGCCTGCCTGCCCGTCAAGCTCTGCATTGAAAGAAGATTTAAGCAGGCGTAGCGCCATAGGGCTGTGTTCTAAAATTTTCTTTGCCCAGTTTACGCCTTCTTCCTCAAGTTTTTCAACCGGGACTACTTTATTTACTAATCCCATATTCAAAGCTTCCTGTGCATTATACTGACTGCAAAGGTACCAAATTTCCCGGGCTTTCTTTTGTCCTACCAGCCGTGCAAGATAACTTGCGCCAAATCCGCCGTCAAAGCTGCCGACTTTGGGGCCAGTTTGCCCGAAGATTGCATTGTCAGCAGCAATAGTTAAATCGCAAACAACATGCAGAACATGCCCGCCGCCGATTGCATAACCGGCAACGAGTGCAATAACAGGTTTAGGTATGCTTCTTATTACTTTTTGAAGGTCGAGAACATTTAACCTTGGCACTCCGTCTTTGCCAACATAGCCTTTATTTCCGCGTATTCTCTGGTCGCCGCCGGAACAAAAAGCATATTTGCCGTCTTTAGCGGGACCCATGCCCGTTAGTAATATTACTCCAATTGATTGGTCTTCACGCGCATCCGAAAAGGCATTATACATTTCCTGTACTGTCTCCGGACGGAATGCATTCCTAACTTCAGGCCTGTTAATTGTAACTTTTGCAATACCATCCATCTTTTCATAGATGATATCCTTGTAATCCTTTGCTTTTACCCATTTAAAAATCATACTTTTCCTGTTGTTTAATAACAAAACTTACAAAATTATTAAAAATTTAGTAAACTTAGAATTTATTAAGGAAGTCATTTATCACATCGATAAATAATGACGGCCGTTCAAGGTGCACATTATGGCCAGCATTTTCTATAATTATATGCGTGGCAGAGGGGAAACTTTTAAATAATTCTGTATTTATTCCTGTATATTTTGAATCGAGGCTGCCGGAAATTAAAAGTGTAGTTATGTTTATGGAGTGAATATCGTTATTAAGCGCCGGCATTTTCCCAGTGCTGAATCCTCTTAAACTGTTTGCAAGTCCTGTCCTGGAATTTTTCAACTTCGATTTTCTAACAGTTGTTAGTTTTTTAGCCGGAAGTTTCTTCTGCGATTCGAACAGGCTTATGTTCATCCAGTAATCAACAAATTCTTCCATTGAATGTGTTTCGATAAATTCGGCCAGCTTTTCATCCTGCTCCGCACGGTCTTTTCTTAAGTCAGGATAATTAATTCCGGCGCTTGTACTTTCAAGAATTAATCCTCTCAGCATTTCAGGATATCTTGAAGCGAAAGACAATGCCGCCCTGCCGCCCATAGAGTAGCCTGCTATAATTACAGGTTCATTAGTATAATGCAATATAACCTCGCGGATTTGTTCCGTAATAGATTCCGCCGTATAGAGGTTTGTATCGCCGGGAGAGCTGCTTTTGCCATGCCCTATTAAATCTATTGCTATTATATTAAAGCGTTTATTTAGTAATGGGACTATTTCATTCCAGTCCTGTGAAGAACCGGTAAAGCCGTGAAGAAAAAATATAAAATTATCGGATGAAGAATTATTAAAATATTCTTCGGCATGAATTGTTATATTTGAAAGTTTTATTTCCAAATCAGTTTTATTCAATTATATGTTTTATAGTACCGGAATTGTTGACGTTACACAAGTGGCGAAACAGCGTTTCGCCGTACAATGTTAATAACCCTGGTTATTTAAATAAATTTTTTGCAACCGCATCCCAGAACCTTCTTCTTGTTTTTAGAGAATCCGGGGCGTTTGTTTTAATTTAAACCACTGAAAAATTTTTTTATTTAAAAGCGGTTTTT
>JARLHB010000290.1 GCA_031292465.1 Ignavibacteriaceae bacterium | reverse complement strand
TTTTGTTATTATTACTGCTTTCTCTTTTTACCTGCGGTGCACTTTCCCGCCTTTGAACATTATTTTGCTGAACATTTTGTCTTGGTGCACTGCCCTGCTGTCTAACTTGCGGCTGGCTTTGTATCAGCTGTTGCGGTTGACGTTGTACTCTTTGCTGCTGCTGGCTCTGAACGTTTTGCTGCGGCCTGCTATAGCTACGTACCTGATTTTTATTGGCCCTTCCGGATTGAGTATTCTGAATCCCGTTTTCCGGTTGAATTTTTTGAATATTATTTTGTTGGCGGTTATTTACCCGGCTATTGTTCTGATTATTTGCCGGCGCTTCCCTTGAAGGCGCATTGTTTTCACTTCTGTTTATTTCTCTGTTAGGAGCAGAATTATTTTCATTTCTTGTAACAGGGTTTCGGCTTCCTATATTAACTTTTGAAATATCCAGCGTAGAAGGCCTGGTAGCTCTTTTAATTTCAACATTCCTATTATCATTTCTTACCATTTGTTCGCGTGTAGGAATAAAGGCTCTAACAACATTATCTTTAGCTCTTCCACCTGCATTTCGCGGGTCATCAACTCTTTGAATGTGGTTTTCAACAATTCTGCCGCCGCCTCTTTGCCTGATATAATCAACATCGACACCGCGGTTAATTACTCTACCGTTTGAATAGCCGTAGTTTGTACGATATCTTGTGTCTGAGTAAACTCTGTATCTGTCATGATCCGGTACATAATAATTATAAACATTGGGATCACACATGCGGTTATAACCTACAAAGTGCCAGTAAGAATAAGGTGTTTCATAATTATTCGAGAAATTTATTCCTATCCCGATTGAAAAAGATGCATATGGAGTTAAAGGCGCCCATCCTATATAATTATCATTATATCTCCATTCAACCCAGGCGGGGGCCCATTCATTGTCTGGTACCCATATCCAGCCGTAATAATCATCATTATACCATCTGCCGTAATGATATACAATATTTCCATAAGGTTCATCTGAATCCCAGTACCAGCCATCATCAGTCCAAATCCAGTGGCCGTATCTATATGGAGACCACCCATGCTGCATATGGACAGGTCTCCAAACGGTTACACCGTTATTTAGCTCTATCCATGTTCCATACGGGGAAAGAGACGCTTAGAAATAACCATTTTCGTCATCCTGTGCAATACTTACTTTTGATACAGCACATAAAATCATTATTACAAATACAATTACTAAGCGTTTCATTTTACACCTCTATTCAATTCTGTTTTATCATTAACAATATAAGTGCCATTAAATAATGCTTATTTTATTCATTTTAGTATAATTTCATTAAAATAATTGTTCATTTAATTGAACAGTCCGGTAGATTTTTTAGACAAATCACGAAAATCTTTCATTTTCGATTATCTACAAACTATACATTAAATAACCTTTCAAAACCTTATTAACTGAAGCTACGCAAAGTATGTTTAAAATAGCCACGACATTTTATGTCGGGAATTACAAAATCTCAAAATATATAAGGCTTTAGCCAAAATACTTTAAGAATTGTGGCTAAGGCTTATATTATCCGGGTTATCCTTATTCTCCGAATTATCACATAGTGATGACCATGCTAATACTCGGGGCTGCTTAACAATATTTTTGAAGGCTGTGTAACGTCAGTTAATAATTTGAAATACAGTATTTACTACAACGTTATTCTTTATCATTGCCCAAACAGGACAGTAAGTTTCTTCCGATAATTTTAATACTTTTTCTATATCTGCATTGGTTACATCCGGTGAATTAACAACATACTCAAGATTTATTTTTTCAAATGATGTCGGATGTGTTTCTCTTCTTATGCCCTTAGCATTAACTTTTAAGCCGGATATATTTTTCTTTGATTTCCGTAATAGAAAGAGAATGGATGATGCGCTGCATGATGCAAAACTTAAAAGGAATAATTCCAGTGAAGTGTAGCCTTCACCGTCTCCCATAGGCGTAACATAGTCTATTGATACAGGATCATTAAACATTGCAGTTCCCGTAAATTTAAATTTTTGGTTTACTAATTCAACAGATGCTGTTAATTCTTCCGCCATAATAAAGCGCTCTCCTTTATATATTAATAATCCACATATAAATATTGAACTAAATACACGTTTCGACGTACAAAAATTATTTAGCCTTGTGGAAAAGCATTTTATAATTAACTTTTACATCACCGCGTGCAATTCTTTCCAATTTATCTTTTATTACCGGATTATTTGAATAATCAGTAAAAAGTATTCCTTCTATATGATCATATTCGTGGAAAATTGCTCTCGCAGTTGCCCCGCTGAAGAACATTTCACGTTCTTCAAAATCTTTATTAAGATACCTTATAATGAGTGACATTTTCCGTTCAGTGTCTACCCATACATTAGGGATACTCAAACATCCTTCTGTATTGGACCAAACTTTCCCCGCCCTCTCAATTATTTGGGGATTTATGAATACTTCCGTTATTCCTTTGTCACCTACAAATTTTTCTCTCCCTTTTGTGGAGCTTTGATCATACTCCTCAATAGTATCAATTACGAATAATCTTATGGATCTGCCCACCTGCGGGGCAGCCAGGCCTGCACCATTGGCTGCATATAAGGTCTCCCACATATCTTCGATAAGATTATCCAGTTTTGGGTAATTCTTTGTTATATCCTCACATTTTTGTCTTAATTTAGGATGTCCGTATGCTAAAATTGGAAGTTTCATATATTTTTCAATTATTATTAAATTAAAGGAATATTACCTTTTTACTTTTCTTTCTTTCCATGTAAAATTTCCGAATAATCCTGATATGCCTGCAATAATAATATAAGGTACCTGCAATATTTCAGCAAGGTAAAAGTTCTTTAACATATCATTAGAAAACAGCAGTCTGGAACCTGTGCTTACTATTTTATATTCAAGTGAATATTTTACTAAAATGCTTACGACAAATATCAATAAATATTTTATTGATACAAAAGCCGCAAGAAACGGCATGGCAAAAAGTCCTGCATAAAAAAAGAAAATTAAAATCAGCTTAAATACAAGCAGTTTATCCGTGTAAAACAATCCCTTGCTTGCCCATCTTTTCCTTTGATTATAAAACTGTCCGACTGTTTTATTTGTATCTGTTTTTACAACCGCATCCCTGTTCATACAGAATTTTACTTTGTAGCTTGTCTCTTTCCATATTTTCTGCATAAGGAATTCATCATCGCCGGAAGAAAGGCTCATGTTATCATTAAAGCCGTTAACAACTTCAAACGCTTTCTTTCTGTATGCAATATTAGCTGCATTGCAGATTATGGGACGGTTTTTGCCTATTAATCCTGCTCCTGCCAATACAAGTCCGGCAAATTCAAGCTTTTGAATATTTTCCCATTTGGTTTTTCCGTCATAAAATTCCACCGGGCCGGAGACAAATCCTGTATTTTCATCAAAGCAGTTCATCATATTGGCAAGCCAGTCGGACTGATGCACACAGTCTGCGTCTGTAGTAAATATTATGCTCCCTTTTGAATTCTCAATTCCGAATCTTACTGCCCTTTTCTTATGAGCATTTGCTGAAAAATTATCAGGTACGGATAAAACTTTTATGTTCCCTGATTTATTTATTGTGGAAATCTTTTGGAATGAATCATCATCCGAAGAGTCGTTCACATAAATAACTTCAAATTTGTCTTTTGGATAATTAAGCCCTTCTATGCTTTTAAGGCTCTTTAGGATATTATCTGATTCATTTCTGAAAGGAATAATGATTGAGATAAATTCATTGTTCGTTTTTGGTACGTTATTGTATTCTAACCTCTTTAGACCGGTTAATATTCCTATAAGGAAATACGCATAATGCAATAACAGGATTATAAATATTATGGGCAGGTAAATATCAGGCATTGTCTCTCTTATAGAATAATATTACACCAATTGTAGATGGGATTATAATGTTTATAAAAAAAAGTATGGCAGGAGCATTAAAAGCGACTGTACTTAATTCACCCATCTTAGTAAGGAAAAATACGGAAGCGCCTTCGCGTATGCCAAAATCAATAAAAGTAAAAGGAGTAATCATAGACTTTGTGAACATTACCAGTACCCCAGCCCATAGAAACATAAAGAAATTGGAATTCCCCGAAAATGCTGCTACTAATATCGCATATTGCAATATAAATACCGCATAAAACAGTGCTGATACTAAAATCATTTTAACAGCAAATATTTTATCAAGACTTTTAAAGTCCTTAAGCTTGTCTCTTAATGAGATAATTATTTTTAACGCCTGTATCCTTTTCAGTATTGTACTATTCAAAAGCTCCGGTTTAAATATCATCAATGATATAAAACCGAAGACCAATAAAATGATAAAGAGAAATATAAATATTGTACTAAGTGCAAAATGAAAATAGTACCTAAGAAAAAACAGGCTGGATATTGAACCGCAAAAAGAAATGACAAACAAAAGGAATAATTTATCAACTATTGTGGCAAATGTAACCTGCAATAATGATTTATCCCTGAATTCAATAGACCTGCCGAAAAATTCCCCCACGCGCACCGGTGTAAAAGAGCCTGCGGCTATACCGTAAAACAAGGATATCCAGATCTTCTTTTTGTTATTTGAGTGAAGCAAATTAACACAAGCCATCTGCCACTTCTTAAATTGAAGATAAAGATTAAGAGCTGTTAAAATAAATGCGGCAGTTATAAGGACAAGATTTGCTTTTGCTATTGTTATAAATATCTGAGCAAAATTAACTTTATATATTATATAAAGAAGAAATCCTGCAGAAATGAATACCTTTAGCAAAACCATGCTGATTTTTTTATCGGTAATAAACTTAAATAGTTTATTCTCTTTTATTTCTTCAAATTCAGGCATAATATTTTACTAAATAATTACTTTACTGTTGAATAGCTGCAATCTTTAAGCCGTATCAATATATTAATGATTTCTGATATTAACTTTTACTAAATGAAATCCAGCATAAACCCAATTCCAAACCGGGATACTCTTATGTTCAGATACTGGTTGAAAACATCTCCGCCGTTATAATATGAAGCATAAAGGGAAATGCCTTTACCCTGCCAGTTTCCGAATTTTAAGCCAAGCATATAATTCTGGTTACCAACATATTCCGGAATGCCCCGCAAATCAATATTAACAGCAACAAATATGTTTTCATCCTTATCAAATATTTTTCCTGCTAAATTAGGTATTGCATATTCAAACCCGGCTTTATATAAATTTTTCCTTAACTGTTCGCTTCCTGTTTTCATACCTGTTGAAAATGCAGCGCCGGCATAATATCTAATAAAATTTCCGCAAAGTGTGTTTTCCCTTGCAAGTACAACTTCTGCATAATTGTTACCATACGCATTTGGGTTCTTATTATTTATCCATTGTTGATTTGCCACGTCCCAGTGGCCGTCAACCATATGCGCGCTGTTATGAATATACCTGAATCTTGCTACGAACCTGCCGTTTTCGCACTCTTTGGAATATGTTGCATTACCACCGAAAATACCGTCTATAGCATCAATTTGCAGCCTGTATGCAAGATAAGATGTAACGTAAGCATAAGCCATAAATTCGGCGCCGACTGTAATCCTGCTTTTTGCAGATGGGAAGTTAAAGCCAAGAAAATCTACTGAATTCCCTATATCGGCTTTCATATTAGAATTGGCTGTATAGTACAATAATCCCATTCTGGCCTCGTCAACCCCCGCCTTCAAAGGCATAAAGTTTAATCCTGCCGGGATGAAATCAAATTTAAAAGTACTTAGACTATCCTGAGAAATTCCTATTCTGTTGAAAAGAATGATAAACAATAAAACCGGGAATATTTTTTTCATTTTTATTCTGAATTATTTAGTAAAAGTGATAATAGACAACACCCTGTTTCCATTTAAGAGAACATGATTCTACTTTCAATTACAATTTTACGGAAAGTAAACAAATAAATAAACATTTTTAATAATTAACATAAGATGTTATTATTTTATTATGACCTTATTTTGTGACAGGCTCGACCTTTATTTATTCAGATATTGCGTTATCTGCCTTTGCAATTGTTAAGGAATTTTCTTTTTGTTACTTTTGATGCTATAAATCTAAACTTGTGGAGTGGTAATGTTTATTAATTTCAGTGACATCCCGGGAAACCATAATCTTTTCCTGGACTATCTGTATGAATTTGACAATGTTAAAAGCTTTTATATAACTAATTTCCGCGACAAAGAGGAATACTTAAAGACTTTCAGAAAAGTTTCTGAATCTCATGACCATTCACGGGAGCAGCTTGTAGCTGCATTGAATGATCAGTATAAAAGCTTTAACCCGTCTGCAAAAACGCAGAAGAATATTTCTGCCCTCGGAGATAAAAAGACATTAGCCATCGTTACAGGCCAGCAGCTTGGCATTCTGGGCGGGCCTTTATATACTTTTTATAAGATTATAACCGCAATAAAATTAAGCACCTCCCTGTCTGAAAGATATGATGATTACCAGTTTGTCCCGGTTTTTTGGCTGGAAGGTGACGACCATGATTTTAATGAAGTAAGAGAAATAAATCTTATAAATGACAATAACGAGATTAAGAATATTGCCTACGACAATGAATTGCTTGAAGATGAAAACAAAGGCAGCGTGGGCATGTTACAATTTACCGATTCATTGAATACCTTTTTTAATGAACTTGAAAATAATCTGCGCACTACAGAATACACCACTTCTTTAGTTGAAAAGATAAAGTCCTTTTACAGTGTTGGCAAAACATTTAAGCAGTCATTTAAGGAACTTCTCTTCTGGATATTTGACCAATACGGCCTTATACTGTTTGATCCGCAGGACATAAAAATAAAAGAAATCCTGAAGCCTGTCTTCAAGAAAGAGATTACGGATTTCAGAATGCACTCCGAAAAGCTTGTTAATGTAAGTGCTAAACTTGAAGAAGTATATCATGCACAGGTAAAAGTTAGGCCTATAAATCTTTTTTACAGCTATGAAGAAGGGCGATACTTAATAGAGCCCGTAGAAGAGGAATTCAGGCTGAAGAGAAAAAGGAAAAAGTTTACACAGGAAGAATTATTAGCAACTATAGAAAGCGAACCGGGCAATTTTAGTCCGAATGTGTTATTAAGGCCTATATGTCAGGATTACGTATTGCCGACAGTGTGTTACGTCGGCGGGCCAAGTGAAATTTCTTATTTCGCCCAGATTATGCCCCTGTATGACTTCTACAATATGACGCCTCCTATTATTTACCCAAGATCTTCAGCAACAATACTTGAAAAAAATATTTCATCAATAATTGATAAATTTGAAATAAATTTAGAGCAATTACTGCTTGATCCAGAGAAATTAAAGGGAAAAATTATTGATTCCATTTCAAACAGTTCAATCGATGCTATTTTCAATGAGACCACCGGCAATATTGAAAAAGAAATGGAGCAGCTTAAAGAAAAATTATTTGAATATGACAAAACATTAAGCGATTCTACATCAAAATATACTGAACGGATGCTGCGTTATTTAACAGAGTTGAAAGCTAAATCTATGGAAGCCCAGAGCAGAAAATATGAAACTACACTGCGGCAGATTGATAAAGTTACTAATTCCGTTCTGCCTAATTCCGTATTGCAGGAAAGAGTTATAAACTTTATATATTTTGCAAACAAATACAGTCCGGATATTATTAAGCATTTGTTTGATGAACTTTCAAT
Source organism: Ignavibacteriaceae bacterium (assembly GCA_031292465.1). Lineage (GTDB taxonomy): Bacteria > Bacteroidota > Ignavibacteria > Ignavibacteriales > Ignavibacteriaceae > FEN-1297. The sequence continues at coordinate 1,594 of JARLHB010000290.1, read as the reverse complement.
CAACAAGTTTGAGCACCAGATAATAAGCCTTTAAAGCAATAATATAAAGGTTATTATACATTTGAGAGATTAATGGCTACTAACTAATTTGATGACTTAAATGGGGTATTATTATTTATGAATAATATTATTAAAAACGTAAATAATTATCTAAATGCCGATTCCACAGATTATGCACTGCTACTTAATGGTGAATGGGGTTCTGGGAAAACTTATTTTATTAGAAATAATCTATTCCCAGAAATAGAAAATAAACATTTCAGACCAATTTATATTTCTCTTAATGGAGTTTCTGAAATCAACCAACTCGAACAATCTATCTTATTAGAGTTACTGAAAATAAAAGGTGACAATAATATTTCTCATGTCCTCTTCTCAACGATTGGTGAGGGTATGAAAAAACTTAGTAAGATAATTTCAAAAGGGTATTTTAATCTTGATATTACAAAATTAAATCTAGTTAGTTTATTCCCGTTAGATAAAAAAATATTAATTTTTGATGATATTGAAAGGATTAGTTCAAAAATTGGAATTGATGAAGTACTAGGCTATTTAAATATACATTTTGTTGAACACGGACATACAAAAGTAATAATCATAGGTGATTTAACTAAGGTTGAGGAAGATGAAAAATTAAAAAACATAAAGGAAAAAATCATTGGTAGAGAAATCTCTTTTTCCTATACCATTGATGAAATATGGGACCTTATTATTTTAAAATATAAAGGAGTAAACGAGTTTCCCATATTTCTAAAAAATAACAAAACAAATATAGTGACCCTCTTAGAGAGATTTCATTTATATAATTTGCGAATAATATTTTTCTTTACAGAAGTATTAAAAAATATTTATTCTTACATTGACACCAAAAGGACCAATCTTCAAGAACAGATAATATTATTCTCGCTTATTATTACTTTAGAATTTAAAAAAGGTTCTTTTCATAACGAGGAAAAAAGTAAGCGGAAAGAATTAATAAATTTAGAGAATAATTATATCTATATATCACTAATAAAGAAAAATCAGGTTACAAATTACGTACCCGAATCATATAGTGAAATATTTTCATCGGCTTACCTTGAAAATCTTCATGGTCTCTATAGATTCTTCTATTCAATTTATTCTTTTATAGTTTTGGGTAATTTAGACATTGATATGATAAAAGGTGAATTAGGACATAACCCTACAAATGAATATTTAGATGCTCTTCATAATTTACAAGATTATTACATCTTAGAAGATGATGAATTAAAAACTTTTTATGAAAAGATACTTGAGGGGTTGAGAAAAGGAACGTATAACGTATACACACATTTATACGTTTTTAATACATTATATAATCTATCAATTAAAAATATCATTCCAATTTCAATCGATGATTTAAAAATAAGAGTGAATGCTTCCCTTGAAATTGCTGATAAACGAAATGAATATGATCAGAATAATTTAGATTTCGAGCCTAATTATGATTTATCTAATCCAGATATTAAAGATGTATTTGATCATATTAAAAATCTTCATGAAACTTATTTTAGCAATGAAAAGTCTTTTAGGATACAGCAAATATTAGTTGAACTAAATAAGGGAAAAGCTG
>JARLHB010000289.1 GCA_031292465.1 Ignavibacteriaceae bacterium | reverse complement strand
AGTTAAATTATAAGCAGGAAAATTTGAATATATAATTATCATTAGTATTCGATAAGCAGGGCAGGAAACGCAGAAACAAACAAATAGGACTTTTTTTTAATTAAAAGCATGAGAAGTAAAAGAACTTCTTTAAAATAACATCAGTTTATTCCATCTCGGATCTAAATATTAATGCCAGCAACTTATATTTATTAATTTGAGGGTGAAAAAGTAAATACTGAAATGAAAAGCCTAATTCTAACCGCTTTATTCGGATTTGCATTATGTGTTATAATTGGATTAATCTTTATTGGTACTGCTATCTTCAATATTTGTAATTCAAGCTTCATTATACTTGTTGACGGTTTTTGCGGGGCTGTCTTTTACAGCGTATTAAAGTACAGAAACATCAAAGAGCAAATATTAACCGGGATAGTTATTCTATTTATCCCGGTACTGATTCACGGCAGATCAATATCATCAACTGTGCATTTAATCGGTATTATCTTATTTATAATCAGCCTGCTTAGTTCTGTGGTGTGTTACAAATTATTTATAAATAAATATAGGTCTTATCCAATATTCTTAAGAAGTATGGCACTGCCGGTTTTTCTGGAATTGTTTGATATACTTGCGACATTGATTCTGGTCCTTATTTATCACCCTAAAGCAATGATTATTTATTCCTCAATATTTTTAACTTCTAAATATGCTGCTTTTATTGGTTTCGGCCTTGGTATTGGATTCGATTTGTTTGAATTGCTAAAAAATAAAATTCTGCCGGAAAATAAATAATGCATAAATGGATAATTTTATAAAATAATTTAGAGAATAGTAATTAAACCGTAAAACATACTAGATGGAATAATATTCATGCCTAAAAAAATAGATGTAAATTTTGGTAATATTCGGGTTATAATGCAGTTCAATTAATAAGGGAAGGCAAAAATTATGAAAAAGTATATAATAATATTATCCCTGCTTTGCTGCATAGTTTCATGTAAAAAGGGAATAACAGACGTAACAGAAACTATAAATTATGGCCCTCTTGATGACGTTGAAGTAAGCCAGGGGAATACCTGGACATCCACATCGGCTTTGCCGGATACGGGAAATTCTATTTATTCTGTTAATAGTCGCGATGTTACAGTAAACAGTTCCAATAATATATTTGTCGCCACTAACTTCGGCGGTATCTTCTGTTCAATTGATAATGGGAGTACCTGGACTGTGCAAAAAGGCGGGTTTGCAAAAGATCCTGTTTTAGCCGAATATAATTACGATGCAGTTACCGTATCCGCCATATGCAGTTTGGGAAAATGTATTTTTGCAGGCACAGACAGTGCTATTTACATCTCGCAAAACAACGGCGAAACCTGGACTAAGAATAAAGACTTTAATGATTATAAAGTAGTTAATTTATTTAAGCTTAAAAATAAAGGCGAACTTTATGCCGGATGCTACCATGGAATATTTAAGACCAATAATTATGGCGCAGACTGGACGGATATTTCAACCGGTATTAACTGGTCTGTTTATGGTTACGCCCTTGATCTTGAATTTACAAGCGACGGCGCTCTTTACATAGCAACCGCTAAAGGCTTAATAAAGACTACTGATGATGGAAAATCATGGACTTACTTTGGAATTCAGGATCAAATTCAGGATGTTGAAGTTGACGGGAACGGATATATATATGCTGCATCTTATAGCAAATTATATATATCAAAAGATAGCGGAACAATCTGGCAGCAAATCTTTCAGGACAACAGCGGTATGAATGTGGATTACGTGATGGTTAATAAGTCCAATACAATATTTGTTTGCTGCTCATCCGGGCTTTACAGGTCAACTGATTACGGGAACAGCTGGACTTTAATTGGATTTGAGAATTATTTACCTAAGAAAATAATTTATGATAATTACGGCAGATTGATTGTTGTAACATGGAGAAAAGGTATATATATTAGTCAGGAATAAGTTTACAAAGCATCGGGAAAGAAAATATTTTCATAATAAAATATGATATGAGCATTGACTAATATGTCTTCAAAAATAAATGTAAATCTTGGTAATGTGCAGGTAACAATGCTGTTTCCTTTATGGGGGAGGGCAGTTGAAACACAAAAAAGAAATCCTAAACTGATTGATAAAACTGCGGTGGGCATAGTCAGTAAAATTGATTATGACTTTGAAACAAATACTAAAAATCTTTACGATATAACCCTGTTTGAATGGATTGCCCGCAGTATTCATATTGACAGGACAATTAAAGAATTTCTTAATGAATATCCGAATGCAACTATCGTGAATATAGGCTGCGGACTTGATACAACCTTTGACAGAGTTGATAACAGCAAATTATTATGGTACGACCTCGATTTACCGGATGCAATTGAATTCAGGCGGAAGTTTATACAGGAAAGCGAACGCAGAAAGTTTATTGCCTGCTCGTTTCTTGACGACAGGTGGTTTAGCGAAATAAAAAATAAGGATCATGTCCTTTTTATGTCTGCAGGTGTAATGTACTATTTTGAAGAAGGACAGGTAAAAGAAATATTTAGTAAAATATCGCAATGCTTTCCGGGCAGTGAATTTATTTTTGATGCTGCTTCTTCATTCGGAGTTAAAACTGCAAACAAAAAAGTAATTGAAAGCAGCGGGCTTGATGAAAAATCCTGTCTTAAATGGGGACTGGATAATGCTTCTGTGGTAGCAGGATGGAACGTTAATGTTGAACAGGTTAAGGAATATCCCATGTTCAAGAGGATGACAAAAGGGTTAAGCCTGAAGAATAAACTGATGGCCCGTGTTTCCGACCGTTACAAAATTATGTATATGGTGCACTTAAAGTTTAGGGAAATATAAAGCTATATAATTAGCCTATCAGGAAGAATGCGTTTTAGCGGGATATTTAGCAAAATATTATTGTCGCCTTGGAAAAGTTGGCATTGATGTTTAATATTGCCCTTATAATTAGACCTGTTAAAAATTATTTGTAATTCTTTATTATTATTATAAACCGGAGAAAATATGGATGTTAAGGATTTAAAGACAGCCCGCGAAGAATTAAAAAAATTACACAAACCGATCTCTAATGTTAATGTTAAGCATAAGGAAAGCCTTACCAAGCTGGAAAAATTTGCGGTTATAGTTACAGATCATGTCGGGTCGATGGGATTTTTCATAATAATATTTATATGGACGCTATTGTGGCTGGGATGGAATACTTTAGCCCCAAAGGATGTTAGGTTTGATCCATATCCTGCTTTCGTCTTATGGCTCTTTGCTTCAAATGTATTACAGATATTTTTAATGCCATTAATTATGATCGGCCAGAACCTGCAGGGCCGCCATGCGGAGAAAAGGGCAGAGTCTGATTTTGAGGT
>JARLHB010000288.1 GCA_031292465.1 Ignavibacteriaceae bacterium | reverse complement strand
TTCAGGTAACCACGCAGGATTATAATCCGGGTAATGCGGGCTCAAACAGCAAGCCTGTCTTACAGCCTAAAGCAGCTACTTCTGAAAAAGATAAAGTAGCAGATACTAAGCAGCAAAATAGTAATGAGCCGGAATCAGCGAGCGAGGACAATAAAAAAACAGAACCAGTAAACCAGGTTCCAGCCGGCGCCTTTTACAGCCTTTCGGATGCTTCTGCAGATACATCAAGCCTTGACCAGATATATAATGAGCCTACGTTAAACGTTACTATAAAATATCCCGCGGGATGGACGTACATAGACCAAAATGTAAATAAAAGATTAGACGGCGTTACGTTCTGGTCGAACATAGGAAATTTTACGCCGCCCCCGTACATTAACCTGGAGGTAAGGGATAAAGACTTATTTGATGAAAGCAGGTATAAGTATAATACCTGGACATGGGGATTTACTATCTATTATAATGATCCCGAAGAAATGGAAAATCAGGTTACGCAGATATTTTATATAAGGACAAACGCAGGAGAGGATTTCAGCCTTAAATTGATTATGAAAGGGAAAGAGGAGTTTAAGGCCTTTCAGCCTGTATTTTTCGGTATGATGAAATCTTTTAAATTCGGTAAGGGATTATTTTAATGCTCAGTTAACATCTTTTCCGGTTTTGGCAGAGTAAAAATAAATTTGCTGCCTTTGCCGTACACGCTTTCTACCCTTATTGTGCCGCCGTTTTTTTCAACCATTTCTTTGCAGATAAGCAGCCCCAGGCCGGTTCCCTTCTCTTTATTTGTACCGTAAGTGGTAAAGCAGTTTAAGCCGAATATATTTTTAATATCTTCTTCTTTAATTCCTATGCCGTTATCTTCTATAGTAACTTCAACAAAATCTCCGGCATCCTTTGAAGAAATACTTATACTTCCCCCAGGCCGTGTAAACTTAATAGCATTGGATAATAAGTTCTGGACAATTGAATGCAGCATATCTGCATCTGCAAAAACAACCGGATCATTATAAACCTTATTTATAAGAGAGATATTTTTATTCTTTGCATTGGCATTCATCAGGTCGGTAACTTTGTTTACCTTTTCAAAAAGGTTCAGATCTGACCTGGTGATGGTTATCTTGCCGGTTTCCATCCGCGACCAATTTAGCAGATCTTCCAGAAGGCCGTACTCATTCTTCAAAGCGCGGTTTATTTCGTGATTATATTCCTTTATATCTTCGGTAGATAATGAATCATAGTCTACGTCTAAAATTTCGGATAGGCCAAGCAGAGGGCCAAACGGACTTCTAAGATCATGAGCAATAATAGAAAACAGTTTGTCTTTGCTTGCATTAAGTTCATTCAATTCCTGGGAGTATTTTGCTAATTTTTCTTCTGCAATTTTACTTGAAGTTATATCCCTGGAAATACCAACCAGGCCGGTAACATTACCGTCTTTGTCAAGGAAAGGTACTTTAGTAGCTGTAACCCAGCGGTACTCACCCCCGGCACACCTTATTTTTTCAACCTTTGCAATTAACCCTTCTTTGGATTCCATCATATTTTGTTCATCTTCGTATGCCTGCCTTGCATGTTCGGGCTCGAAGTAATCGAAGTCGGTTTTGCCTATTGCCTCGGACGGATGGCTTACTCCAAGCATTTTGGCCTGAGCCTTGTTTATCCTGGTAAATTTGGACTCTTTATCTTTGAAGTAAATAGTATCGGGAATATTATTCATCAAAGCCTGTAAAAGATCTCTTTCCTTGGACAATAAATCATCGAAGAGCACCCGCTCTGTAACATCTAAAAAGCTCCATACTCTGCCAACAGCTTTGCCGCTCATTATTTGCGGGCGTGAAAACCGTTCTATATATCTTCCGTCTTTAAGTTCAAGTATTTCTTTGCCTTCCATATAAGGCTCATGGGAAAGCTGCACTACTGATTCAATAAAAGTTTTTTGATCTTTTAACTGGTCTGAAGTGAACCTGACTAATTCTTCAATCCTGTCCCGGGCAATAAGCGCTTCGGGAATCTTCCACATTTTAAGAAATTTAGTATTATAATAAGTTATTTTATTGTTTGTATTAACAACCAGAATGCCTTCGCCGATAGCATTAATAGCGGAATTGAGCAGGGAAAGCATTTCGTCATATTTTTTTTGAACCGTCTTTTCTTCGCTTATATCGGCTATAAAACCTTCAACAGCAATTAGTTTATTATCCGGTGAATAAATCCCTTCGCCTCTTTCAAATATCCATTTAAGATTATTCCGGTTATCATTTATACGGTAGCTTATAGTAAAAGGTGTTTTATTTGTTAAGGCTATGTCAATTTCATTAAGGATGGTCTTTTTATCTTCTTCAAAGAGCAGGTTCTTGTAACTTATTTTAGCCGGCGATAGAAATTCACAAGGCTGGTATCCGGTAATTTTTTGAGACCCAAAACTTACATATTCCATAGACCAGTCAGGATCGTTCTTCCGCCTGTATATCATACTTGGGAGGTGATCTATGATTAATGACAGGTTTATAGTTGCCTCGTAATCAGTCATAAATGGTCCGGTCATTTTAATTCCTTACCCATTATTTTCCCTTATTTAAACTGTTAACTACCAGCCACAAGTTTATCCCGAAAGCAGTGTGTCAATACTGCCGGAGGAATATAAAATTTAAAGTGATTTGAACTGCTCAACTTTTAGTATCGAATTATTTTTACAAAAATATAGTTTTTTAATTAAATTGTTATGGTTAATAGAGTATTTTAGCAAAAAAGAAGGACTTTTTAAGACTGTAGTATAAACTACTATACAATTGAAAATACCGGGAAAAATAGATAATCTTATATTAATGAATGAAATTAGATATTAAAAACCTTGACTTTCTTTGTCTCAACTCGTAATTTTATTTCCTTTATTAAAAGTTTATTTGATTTTGGAGAAAATTTAATGAAACAAGCCAAAATGACAAGATTTATTTCGACTAGCGATGCCGATAGAAAATGGTACGTTGTTGATGCAAAAGATCAGGTTTTAGGCAGACTGGCAACCAGCGTTGCCATGATTATACGCGGTAAGAATAAACCTACCTATTCACCGAATGCTGATACCGGTGATTTTGTGGTTATTATTAATGCCGATAAAATAAAAATTACAGGCAAAAGAGAACTCTTAAAGACCTATATTCATTATTCCGGTTACCCGGGTGGATTAAAGACTAAGAGTTACGGCGAAGTAATGAGTAGCAAGCCTGAATTTATTATAGAAAGCGCTGTAAAAGGGATGCTTCCTAAAACAAGGCTTGGAAAACAGTTAATTAAGAAATTAAAAGTTTATACCGGCGAAATACATCCGCATCAGGCACAGAAACCGGAATTAATTAGTATATCGGAGAAATAATGGCAGATCAAATTTACGTTGGCAGAAGAAAAACTTCAGTTGCAAGAGTAATATTAAGAAGCGGTAACGGTACAATTACAATCAACGGGAAAGAATTTGAACAGGCTTTTCCGCAGCAACTATACAGAGAAGATATTTTAAATCCTTTTAAAAGTACAGAAACTGTCGGCCAGTTTGATGTTCTGGTTCATGTAAACGGCGGCGGCATTACAGGCCAGGCGCAGGCTATTCGCCTCGGTATTTCAAGAGCTTTAATTAGCCTGAATCCTGAATACAGGCCTGCTTTAAAAGCTGAAGGTTTCTTAATGAGGGATCCAAGAATGGTTGAACGTAAGAAATACGGCCAGCCTAAAGCAAGAAAAAGATTTCAATTTTCTAAAAGATAATTTATTTATTAACTATTCATACTTTCTGATTTACCTCCTGTGTCCTGCATGAAAAAGGATGAAAGGTAAAGTTGAAGAAAGTAGAAGAAATAAACAGGAGCAAGAATGAAAAAAATTGAGTTAATTCAACTCATAGAGGCTGGGGCGCATTTCGGGCACTTAACACGCCGTTGGAATCCTAAGATGAAGCCATATATCTTCATGGAGAAGAATGGTATTCATATTATAGATCTTAAAAAAACTCAGGAACTTCTTCTGGTTGCTTCTGAAAACCTGTCAAAAATGGCTTCAGAAGGTAAAAAAGTATTATTTGTCGGTACAAAGAAACAAGCAAAGAATGTAATTGAATCTGAATCAAGAAGATGCGATGCAAACTGGGTAAGCGAAAGATGGCTTGGCGGCATGTTAACAAACTTTTCTACTATCAGAAAAAGTATTAAAAGGCTTACCAATATAGAAAAACAGGAAACAGACGGAACTTTTGAGAAAATTACCAAAAAGGAAAGACTTTTCTTAACAAGAGAAAAGGATAAACTGAAAAAAGTTCTTGAAGGCGTTGAAACAATGTCCCGTTTACCCGGCGCAATGGTAGTTGTAGATATAAAGAAAGAATCCATAGCAGTAAAAGAAGCTAAAAGATTAAATATACCTGTGTTTGCTGTTGTTGATACAAATTGCGACCCTGAACCAATAGATTACGTAATTCCGGCTAATGATGATGCGGTAAAAACAGTTGAATTGATTATAAATAATCTGGCTAATGCAATTATTGAAGGTGAAGCCAAAGCGAAAGAGATAAAAGCTCAGGAAGCTGCCGAAAACGAAAGACATAAGAAGGAACAGGAACAAGAGCTTAAAGAAGAGAAGAAAGAATTGGCAGCTAAGAGGTTAGACGATAAAAAAGAAAAGAAAGCTAAAGAAGATAAAACTTCTGCTGAATAATTAAATAAAGAGGAAGATAAGAGTTATGGTTATTACCGCTGCACAAGTAAATGAATTAAGACAAAAAACCGGTGCGGGCATGATGGATTGTAAGAAAGCCCTAACTGAAGCTGAAGGTGATTTTGAAAAAGCAGTTGAAATACTTCGTAAAAAAGGAGCTGCTGTTGCTTCGAAAAGAGCGGAAAAATCTGCTAACGAAGGTTTAGTGCTTACAAAAATTTCAGATGATAAACAGACCGGTGTTATTGTTGAAGTTAATTGTGAAACAGATTTTGTTGCAAAAAGCGTAGATTTTATAAATTTTGCTGATGAAGTTTTAAATACCGTATTTTCACTTAAACCTGAAAATGTAGACGACCTGATTACAAAAAGCCCAAAGGTTAAAGAATTACAGACTAATGTAATGGGCAAAGTTGGTGAAAAAATTGAAATTTCACGCCTTGCAATTGAAAATGCACCTGACGGTGAAATTGCTGATTATGTGCATTTAGGTTCAAAACTGGGTGTGCTGGTTAAATTTGATAATGTTGCTAATGCTAAAGATGCTTTCAGCGGAATAGGAAAAGATATTGCTATGCAGGTTGCTGCAATGAAACCTGTTTGTGTTTACAGAGAAGAAGTTCCTAAAGATATTATTGAAAAAGAAATGGATATCTATAAAGAACTGGCCCGCAAAGAAGGCAAGCCGGAACAAATTCTTGAAAAAATTGCAAATGGCAGATTAAATAAATTCTATCAGGAAAACTGCCTTGTTGAACAGGCATTTATTAAAGATAATACTAAATCTGTTGGTGACTTGTTAAAAGAATTCAATTCTAAGCAGGGATCGCAGATAAAAATATCCCTTTTCCGCCGCTTCCATTTAGGCGACGAAAATAAATAATTTTTATTAAAAAGGTCTTAAATTATTAAGACCTTTTTTTTATATTATTCCCGTTTCTAAAATTATTTTCTAACTTTTGTAGCCTCATCCGGATTAAAATATCATCTTAGTACTTGTGCATGAAGCTACTTTACTGGAAATTGTTGTTCATTTGCAACAGGCAGAATGCCGGGAAAGTATTAATATTGACTATATTTAAGAAAGAAATTTATGAATTCATTAAAGTATAAAAGAATATTATTAAAGCTCAGCGGTGAATCCCTAATGGGCGATAAAGGATTTGGTATAGATCATAAGGTGCTTGATTTTTTTTCAACCGAAGTTAAAAAAGTACATGATTTAGGGGTTCAGGTTGGAGTAGTTATCGGCGGCGGCAATATTTATCGCGGCTTAAGCGCCGGAGATCAGGGGATTGACCGCGTGACCGGCGACCAGATGGGAATGCTTGCTACGGTGATAAATGCACTTGCCCTGCAAAATGCAATAGAGCATAAAGGTATATATACAAGGTTAATGAGCGCTATTCATATGGAAGAGATTGCTGAACCATATATAAGGCGCCGTGCAATAAGGCATCTAGAAAAGGGTAGAGTAGTTATATTCGGTGCAGGTACGGGCCATCCTTATTTCAGCACGGATACTGCCGCTTCTTTAAGAGCAGTTGAAATAGAAGCAGATGTTATTATAAAAGGGACCCGTGTTGATGGTGTTTTTGATTCGGATCCGGAAAAGAACTCTAATGCTGTAAAATATGATAATATTTCATATTTAGACATTATTAAAAAGAACCTAAGAATTATGGACCTTACTGCAGTTAGCCTTTGTCAGGAAAATAATCTTCCTATGGTTGTATTTAATATGGACATACCCGATAACCTGTTAAAACTTGTAAACGGGCAAAATGTAGGCACTACAATAAAAAAATAATTTTAATGTTGAGAAATAGGTTATATACGAATATTTTTCGCTTATAATTTTAAATAAATTTCGAGGAATTTATGGAACAGACAATAAAAGATGCTAAATCCAGAATGGATAAGTCCCTTGAAGCTCTTCGGGGAGAATTAGCAAAAATCAGATCAGGAAAAGCAACTACTGCGCTTTTGGATGGCCTCAAGGTAGATTATTATGGAAGCATGACGCCAATCAATCAGGCTGCAAATGTTACCGTTCTGGATGCACATACACTATCTGTTACTCCGTGGGACAAATCAGTTCTTTCGGCAATAGAAAGAGCTATTCTTGAAGCTAATATAGGGTTTAACCCGGTTAGCGACGGAACAAATCTAAAAATTCCCGTACCTCCTTTGAATGAGGAGCGAAGAAGAGATCTTGTTAAGCTAATTAAAAAGTTTGGCGAAGACTCTAAGGTTGCAGTCAGAAATATCAGAAGAGATGCAAATGAGCATTTAAAGAAGGAAGAAAAGAAAAAGAACATTTCGGAAGATCAACTAAAAGAAGCTGAAGATAAAATCCAAAAACTTACTGATGAACATATTCTTAAAGTTGATGAAGTATTAAAGCACAAAGAAAAAGAAATTATGGAAATTTAAGTAAATTGTATCGAGATATTTAAAAGCCCAATTTTGGACCCAAAATTGGGCTTTTGCTTTTTTTAATAGCATAGAGCTAATAAACACATAAAAAGCGTAAATTGTCTTAACACAAATTTTATTTAAATATTAATGAATTTTTATTTAAGTTTTAGTTGAATAAAAGGCAGAATTCCGGTTATCCTATTTCTTGTACATAAATAAGTCTGATGAGTAATAGAAACATAAAATTATCAAAAAGTGATATAACAAGATACACTTCTTATCTAAGTTCTAACTTGATAAAAAACGTTGTATTTTTTAGCGGAGGTTTGGTATTATTTATAGCCGGTTGTGTTATTTACGGTGTAATTCTTAACCTTAGAGAGATACCGTTAAGCCAGGCGGCGGCGCAAAAGGGTATTGCAAAGCTTGATGACACAAATATCTTAATTGACCGCAGTTCTTATAAACTTCTTTTATATAACGATACAGTCTTTATAAAATCATACAAGGCTAACTTCGGAAGGAATATTAACATTCCTAAATGTAAGGACGGTGACTTGGCTACGCCGGTTGGAGAGTATAAAATTTGCGATATAGATACTACAAGCAGATATCATATTTTTTTAAGAATTGATTACCCCAATCTGAATGATGCAGTGGAAGCCTTGCGCAAAGGCGTTATTACTCAGAGTGATTTTGACAAAATTAAGTTTGCCATAGATTATGGCACCTGTCCTGATTCAAACGCCTTTTTAGGCGGGCATATTGGAATTCAGGGAATCGGAAGGCTTAATTTTGTCTTTAAATATCTGCCATTTAATTATAATTGGACGGACGGTTCAATAGCTATTTCTAATGAAGACATAGATGAGCTTTATTCAGTTGTTAAGAAAGGGACTAAAGTTGTTATTAAATAAGAAATTATTATATACGCTTTTTATAATCTTCCCGCTTTTAATATCATGCGGAGAGAAAAAAACAAGTACTACAGAATCTTCTCAAAAAGCAGAGTATGAAAACCCGCAGTTTGTAATTCAGCAGGCTAAAAATGCATTAGGTGATAACGTAAAATTTGCATACAAAGGGAAGTTTAATAAAGATTCCATAATTGAAGTTTCGGCGGGAATAGAATTGAAAAAGCCTAAAGAATGGGGGATCAAGTTTTTTCTTCTAAAGTCTGACGGCAATAACTTAAGTACTGTTTATCAAACTCCATTGCTAAACGGATCATTTAATAAATGCCTTGTCCAGAAAATAAAGTTTCCAATGTTTGATTACGAATTAGTTTATTATAATTCACAAGGCTATTTTCTTGGCAGCGGAGGCGGGGAAGTGTATTCCTACTTAGTGAATTTTAATGAGGGGAAAACATATTATGCTCACCTGGTTGACGAACCGGGTAAGCCGGTTTCGCTGTTCCTTTCGGAAAATATTGATATAAATGAAATTAAAAGTTTCTTCACAAGTAATTTTAAAAGGGATTATCCTTCCGTAAAAGTGGTAAATAAGGATATAGTGTTGAAATATTAATAATATATTCCGTTATTTAATTTTATAATTTCTTTTTGAAGAGACGACTACACGGAGCTATGCCCTTAAAGCAAATTTTAATATTGTTGTTTTTCATTTGCAGTTTACAATTGTTTGCTCAATCCGGCAAACGGTTTGAACTGAATTCAATTTCATTTGAAGGGAATCATGCATTTTCCTCATCAGTATTAAGTGAAACTATCTTTTCTCAGCCTACACCCTGGTGGTTCTGGAAGTTCCTTCATTCTTTTTCAAGTCTTGGTAAAGAGCCTGTTTATTTCGATTCATTAAATATTCAAATTGATCTCAACTCACTAAGGAATTATTATGCTTCCAACGGCTTTTTTAAAGCAGAAATTACTTATAAATATAATATTGATACTGCCTCAGAAAAGGCTGACCTGATATATATTATTCAGGAGAATAAGCCTTCAGAGTTCGGAAAAGTCGATCTGGTTGGTATGAACGGATATCCATCCCTTATATACACAATTTCTTACGATGAAGCAAAGGTTGATACAAGTAAAAGATTTTCTCAAAAGACTATTCAGGATAATACAAGTAAAATTGTAAGCAATTTGCAAAACAGCGGATATATGTTTGCGCGGTCTGACAGTACGATTGTAATAAAAGATACTGCACAAAGTAAAGCAGATTCCTATATATATATACTACCGGGAGAATGTTATAATGTAGATACCGTTTTAATAAACAAAACGGGCGAAGGAGCCAGCCTTGTAGATGATAAATTGCTGAGGGATATAACAGGTATTAAAGTTGGGGAATTTTATAGTTCAGATGAGCTTAGAAGCAGCCAGGCAAGATTGTACCGCACCGGATTATTCAGCTCTGTATTGCTTGCCGGTGATGTAAAGGATACAACCGATCACAAAGTGCCGATTCTTCTAACCGGCAGTATTGGCCTTATGAATGAGCTTTCTCCTGAAGTAATTCTAAATAACCAGAATAGAGCGTTCAATGCTGGTCTTGGCTTTTCATATATAAGAAAAAACTTTCTTGGCGATGCCCGTAAATTAACTGCAAGTACCTCATTCGGCGTTCAGGACTTATTTAGAATCGATTACGGGACCTTAATTAAGCGATTTAATTTTCAGGATACAACTCTTCTGGGTTACGTAGATGCAAGGATAGTTGTGGATCAGCCTTATTTATTCGGTAAGCCAATATTTGGCACATGGGAAACTTACACAACAATAAATAAACAGACAGATTACAATAATACTGTATATGGCTCCAAAGTTACTTTTGATTTTGAGATGCCTACATATACCTTTGTTAACAATTTAAGTGCATCATATACGTTGGAACAGTCCTACACAAAATTTCGTACTCATAATGATTATTTGTCGCATACATTTATTTCGGATATTGCCGTGGATGCTTCTTCAACAACGGCAGATAATATACTCTTTCCTACGCAGGGATATAATCTTACATTCCACATTGAAGAGGCAAATTCCTTACCATATTTATTTTCAGGGTTATTTAAGATAGACTCGCTTGCATTATTCCATAAAATTGTATTATCCGGTTCTTATTATGTCGCCTTGGACAGGAACAAAAATTCAATCGCTGCGGCAAAATTTAAGATAGGCAATATCCAAATTTTTCACGGAAACTTTGCAGGCGTTCCAATAAACCGGTCATTTTATGCAGGAGGGAGTAATTCAGTCCGCGGCTGGCGTCCGAATGATCTGGTGCCCATAGGAAGTGAATCTGTATTGGAAATTAATGGAGCCAGCGTTAAAGGCGGGACGTTTCTAATGGAAGGCTCGTTTGAATTACGCAGAAGATTCTTAGAAAACGTCGGATTTGCCTTATTTGCTGATTATGGGAATACATGGCTTGGTTATAATCAATTCAGGTGGGATGGTATTGCTGTGGCAACCGGCGTGGGATTCAGATATTATACCCCGGTTGCGCCGTTTAGAATAGACCTGGGATTTAAATTCTACGATCCTAATCCCGGCAACTCAAAGGCGCCGTCATTTTTGTGGCAGAACTGGGACCCCCATTTCTTTAACAATATAGTACTGCATTTTGGACTGGGAGAGGCATTTTAGTTCGTTATATTGTAGAGAAAGGTATAACCATTTATTACCTTCAAATAGCAAATATTGCTTAATTTTACGAAAATTGCCTTTGTTCGCCACATGAAAAAGTGTTATTTTTAAAGTCTTTTAAAAGGAATTATATGATTCTAAGTATGACTGGTTATGGCAAAGGAACTGCCGAAAACGAAAAAATAAAAGTAGAGGCTGAAGTTAAAAGTGTTAACAGCCGGTTTCTGGATATTATAACAAAACTTCCATCGTCAATAATGACTAAGGAGTACGAGCTACGCGAGCAGATTAAGAATAAAATTAATCGCGGTAAGTTAACTGTTGTAATACAGATAAAAAGGAATGACTTTGATAACGAGGACTTTAATTTAAATAAAGATAAGCTTAAAAATTATCTGTCGCTTATAAAAGAAATAAAGAAAGCAGCCAAAATAACTGAAAAAATAAAGCTTGAACATATCCTTTATAACAAAGAACTTTTTGAAGCAGGCGAAATTGATTTTACCGAGGAAGAGTTTAATGTAGTAAGGAAAGCTTTGGATTTAGCTCTTGCAGAACTTCTTAAAACTAAGCGAAATGAAGGTAAAGAACTGGCTAAAGACCTTAGAAAACGTATAGAGATTATTGAAACTAAACTTGCCGAGATAGAAGCTGAATCTAAAGCCAGTGTTAATGAATATTTTGAAAAATTGAAGGAAAAAGTTAAGCTTTTAGTCGGAGATATAAAATTAGAAAAAGACCGCATGGAAATGGAACTTGCAATTATTGCAGACAAAGCTGAAATAACAGAAGAATGTGTAAGGCTTAAAAGCCATATAAAATTCTTTGCAAACAGCCTTGATGAAGAAGCAGAGCCGGGCAGAAAATTGAATTTCCTTTGCCAGGAAATGAACCGTGAAACGAATACGATATCTTCAAAGACAATTTCTACTTTTATTACCCATAATACGGTCTTTATTAAGGAAGAGATAGAAAAAATTCGTGAACAAAT
>JARLHB010000287.1 GCA_031292465.1 Ignavibacteriaceae bacterium | reverse complement strand
GTATTTTCGGGTGGTGGTTGGGAAAAGGACACCAATTTGAAGCTAAAACACCTGGCGTAATTTATGCAATCAGGAACTGGTTGAAGGAACAATAAAATTACTATTTATAAGAAGTAATATTCTTTTATAGGCTCTGTTATTTATCAGAAATACTGTATTTTCAAAAGTGATTTTTACATTCACAAAAATCTTAGTTTAATTATCTTAAAGGGCCTGGGGCTTATTTAATTTTAAATTCAAATAGATACGAATTATATGTATAAATTATATTTTCTGTTACTAATCATTTCTTTTCCTGTTCAAATTTCATTAAGTCAGGAATTTACTAAATACAATCCTGATTCCTTGATGGAATCGGGGTTTAAAACTCCGCCTGATTCAGTTAAGCCGCGCGTTTACTGGTACTGGCTAAGTGATAATATTTCGGAAGAAGGAGTAGTACGCGATTTAGAAGCCATGGATTCAGTAGGAATTGGCGGCGCATATATTGGAAATATAGGGTTAGATACAAATGAAACCATATATGGGAAAGTAAAATTTCTATCAGACGAATGGTGGAAAATTACCCGTAAAGCAATAAATACGGCATCCAGGCTGGGTATTGATATAGGAATATTCAATGGTCCCGGATGGAGCCAGTCAGGAGGTCCGTGGATAAAGACAGGCGAAAGTATGCGGTATCTTGCTACGGTTGAATTTCACTTAAAAGGTGGGAATAAAATAAACCAAAAGTTAAATGTTCCATACCAGGATTTTCAGGATGTAGCTTTATTAGCCATACCTGAATCAGAATATAAGGGTAAGAGCATCTGTCAGTTAAATCCATTGATAACCTCAAATATTGAAATAAAGAATAAAGAGAAAATATTTGACGGGAACAAAAATGAAGACGTATTATTTCCGGAGGGAATTACGCCCGATAGTACCGTTATAATTAATCTGGCTATTAATGATTCGCTTTATGCAAGAAGTATAATATTTTACCCGGCACATAAACCGTTCAAATTGAATTGTGAGTTGCAGGTATATAAGAATAATAAATACTATACAATTAATAATTTCGAAATAGATAGAAGCAATTATAGAACCAAGCAGGTTGGATTTATACCAAGCGGACCTGTTTCCATATCATTCCCAACAATTAAAGCAAAACAATTCCGGCTTGTATTTACAGGTATTAAAGGTAATGCCGGTTTTTCAGAAATAAATTTAACGGAAGTTCCTTTTATCGAAAGATATATAGAAAAACAATTAGGCCAGATGTGCCAGGATCCCCAGCCCTTATGGGATACCTATAGATGGCAGCCGCAGCCCGAACCTGAGAATAAAGAACTGGTTGTTAATCCGACTAAAGAAACAAATATTACAAAATATCTTACACCTGATGGTACCTTATTATGGGATGCGCCTGAAGGCAATTGGACATTACTTAGAATTGGAATGGTCCCGACCGGAGTTACAAATGGACCGACAACTCCCGAAGCCCGTGGTATGGAAGTAGATAAAATGAGCAAAGAAGATGTTTCAAGACATTTTGATGCATTCTTGGGAAGAATTCAAAATGAAATTTCGGTCGAAGAGAGAAAGTCTTTAAAATATACAATAGCTGACAGTTATGAAACCGGATCAGAAAACTGGACAGACGAGTTAGAACAAATATTTAAGAAGCGGTATGGATATGACCCTCTGCCCTGGCTGCCGGTATTAACAGGACGCATAGTAAGTTCGGCAGATGAATCAAACAGATTCCTTTGGGATTTGCGGCGTCTTGTAGCAGATTTAATTGCGGAAAATTATGTAGGCGGCCTGCGTGAGGTAAGTAATAAACACGGGCTGAAACTATGGCTTGAAAACTACGGACATTGGGGTTATCCATCTGAATTTCTAAAATATGGCGGCCAGTCTGATGAAGTAAGCGGTGAATTCTGGGCAGAAGGGGACCTTGGAAAGATTGAACTAAAGGACGCCTCGTCTGCTGCGCATATTTACGGCAAGAACCAGGTTTGGGCAGAATCTTTTACTGCGGGAGGTTTGGAATACAAGCGTTATCCGAATCTTCTTAAAAGAAAATGCGACTGGTCTTTTACAGAGGGAATAAACAGCACTTTGCTCCATGTATATATATCCCAGCCTTATGAAGATAAAATGCCCGGCGTTAATGCCTGGTTCGGAACTGAATTTAACAGATTGAATACGTGGTTTTACAAATCGAAATCATTTATTGATTATGTAAGACGCTGTAATTTTATGCTGCAGCAGGGTAAACCGGTTGTTGATATAGCATATTTCATAGGTGAAGACACACCTTTAATGACAGGGATGTGTGATCCTGAAGTGCCTGAAGGTTATTCTTATGATTATATTAATTCTGAAGTTATAGAAAACAGACTTAATGTTAAAGACGGAAGACTGGTTTTGCCAGATGGTATGTCATATAAGGTTTTGGTACTTCCTAAATTAAAATCTATGCGTCCGGAATTACTTCGTAAAATAAGTGCACTTATAAAAGAAGGGGCTGTTGTTGTCGGTCCGCCTCCTGAAACATCTCCGAGTTTGCAGAATTATCCATCAGCAGATATAGACGTAAAAAAATTATCTTCTGAGATTTGGGGAGATATTGCCGGGCAGAAGGATAAATATCGAAATTATGGTAAAGGTATGATTATTTCAGGAATGAATCTAAAAGATGTAATGAAAATGGTAAACTTAGTTCCTGATCTCAACTTGCATAAAGTTGATTCTGTCCTTTGGGTGCATCGTAAGGTATCAAATGAAGATATTTATTTCTTAACAAATCAAGGTTACGAAGCAAAGAACATAAATCCGTTTTTTAGAGTAAAGGGAAAGCAGCCGGAAATATGGGACGCAGTATCAAGTCAAATAAGAAAACTTCCCAATTTTTCACAAACAGATGCTGGTGTTTCCATTCCATTGGAAATAGGAGCAGGGCAAAGCTATTTTATAGTCTTTGAAAAATCAGATATTAAACAGGCTCCAGATGTACGAGTGGACAATTTCCCAAAGATGAAAGAATTACTGAGGCTAAATAATTCATGGGAAGTTTCATTTGATTCAACAATGCGTGGCCCCAAGGAACCTATAAGATTTAATAAACTTAGCGATTGGTCACAAAGTGCTGATGGTAGAATCCGTTATTATTCGGGTACCGCAGTATATAAAACAACTTTTGAACTCGCGGAGATACCGGAAGGGGACTATATATACATTGATCTTAACAATGTTTTTAATCTGGCAACAGTCAAACTGAATGGTGTAAATCTTGGTACTTGTTGGACTGCGCCATGGCGAATAGATGTAACAAAATCATTAAAGCGCGGAAAAAATAAACTTGAAATTGAAATTGTAAACACATGGGCTAACAGATTGATAGGAGATTCTAAACTTCCTGTTGCAGAAAGAAAAACGTGGACTATTTCCAATCCATATAAACCGGACAGCCCTTTACAACCATCAGGAATGCTAGGGCCGGTAACTTTAGGTTCGTTATCATATTAGGTATAAGTGTATTGCCCGGTAGAATAAAAATTTTTTGCTAAGATTATTTAATGCAAACCCAGCCGGCCTATTTCAGGAATTATAAAACAAATTTGAAATTCCCGGGAATAAATATGAAAAATATGTTCTCTCTTTCGGAAATAGCTATTCTATTGCTAATTATTACTCCTTTAATATGGGGGCAATCAGACAATGCTATTACAAAAACATCTTATGATATCCATTTTGATTTACCTGCCAGGTCATTTATTGATGATGAATTCGTTAATCCGGCATTAGAATACCGTCCATTTCCAATGCTGCATAATGCAAACAAAGATCTTGTTCTTAGGAGCAGGGAATATGGTTACGGCGGTGTGGTTGCTAACGTTTCTTTTGAACAGTATCTTACAAGCGATAAAAACTGGAAAAATTTTACTGATTTGACTAGTTATATAATAGACACATTAGGCCTGCATATGTGGATCTATGATGAATTAGGATATCCCAGCGGAACAGCCGGAGGCTTGGTGTTAAAAAATAACCCGGGATGGCAGGCGGAGGGTATTGTGTGTCTGACTGCATTATCAGCAGATAGCGGTATTGTTGAAATAAAAAAATCGTACGGACTTCTAAAAAATGTATCGGCCTTTGCCTATAGGGGTACCGCAATAGATAGTATTGATTACACTTCGGGCATAGATATTTCACGTTTCGTCGACAAAAGTGGAAATCTAAAATGGCCTTCCCCGGGTAAAGGCTGGCTTGCAGTCTGTACTTATTCAAAATACTTTTATGAAGGGACTCATGCAACATTTAACTGGACAGCAAAAAGAAGATATATAAACCTGTTAATGAAAGAGCCAATTGATAAATTTATTGATATTACATATAAAAATTATTTTAATCATGTTGGTAAATATTTCGGTAAAGGCATAGATGCATTTTTTACTGATGAACCTTCGCTTATGGGTACATATTTTGTTTATGCGCCCCCCGTTACCCCTTCTATAGTAGATACGCCTGATGTAAAAGTACCACACCTTCTAACTGTGAATTACAGTGATAATATATCATCTCAATTTAAATCAGTTAGGGGATATGATTTAAATAAATACCTGTCTATGCTTTTTGGTGATAGTACTGAACAAGGTAAGAAATTAAGATGGGATTATTATAAAACACTTTCTGATATAGTCTCTGAGAATTATACGGGCATGATAGGAAAATATTGTAGCGAACATAATGTGGCTATGTCTGGTCATATCCTGTTTGAAGAGGAAATATGTTCGCATCCGGTATTTGAAGGTGACTTATTGCAGATATATAAAAATATGCAATACCCCGGTATAGACCTTTTAACGTCTCACCCGGAAACTGCACTACTTTGGGCTTGCACAACAGCAAAACAGGCGAGTTCGGCAGCGCACTTTTACGGCCGGAAGCATGTAATGAGCGAGGTATCCGATGCTTTTGATGAAATTAAGGGGGATGTTACCGGCCGCCTTGGAGCTATTGCAGTGCAATATGCCCTTGGGGTAGATCATATCAATTCATATTATCCAATAGATAAAATGAGTAAAGATGAGAATAAGCTTTTTACAGAAACAATAGGCCGTTTCGGGTATATACTTGAAGGCGGAAGACATGATGCTAAAATAGCTCTATACTATCCGATTGAGGGCGTTTGGACAGAGACATTACCTCCGGAAAATATTTATTCTTATAATAGCAAAGTTAAAAGCATAAATGATAATTATAGCAAATTATCTTATCAGCTTTTATCCGCACAACATGATTTCGATTATCTCGATTATTCTTGCCTGCAGGCATGTTCTCTAAAAGATGGTAAAATTGTCACACCTTGTGGAGAACAATACTCAGTATTTATAATGCCTCAGACTTCCGCGATTGATTCCAGAACAATAGAATTTCTGATGAAGGCGGCAAATAACGGAGTTAAAATAATAATTCAAAATTCAAAATCGGTTATTGCAGAAAATGGAATTGATAAAGATTCGGTGAATAAAGAATATTCAAAACTTTTAAGCAGCAGGAATACAATCATTTCATTTTCAATTAGTGATGTTGTTGATGAAATTGAGAAACTTAATATTAACGATGTAAAACTAAGCGAAGCAAATTCAAAAATAATTTATCTGAAAAAACAATTTGCCGGCAGCGATGTTTATATGCTGGTAAATATATCTGATTCAAAAGCAAAACTTGATGCATACTTTAATTCAAACGGTAGAAAAATAAAAATTTGGGATCCGTTTACAGACGTTATAAAGAATGATAACAGTGCGAAAGTTATGAATAACAAATTATTCCTGTCGGGAATAGAAGTTGAGAGCAAAAAGGCAATTTTTATAACTTTTGAATAAATGCTCATTTATTCAGATTTTTTTGCAAAAGGTATCTCTGCCTTTTAGATATTACTTAATCATGCCATGATAATAATCAGGTTTTTATAATAATTATTAAGGGAAAAGATTATGAAGCGCTATGCATTTAAAATGAAATTATTTTCGGGAAACAAAGAAGAATATGCGCGCCGCCATAACGCAATATGGCCGGAACTGAAAGCTTTATTAAGTAAATGCGGCGTAAGAGATTATACCATATTTCTAGATGAAGAGACAAATACATTGTTTGCAGTCCAAAGCCAGGAAGGTGAAACCTCATCTCAGGATTTAGGTACAAATCCCATTGTACAGAAGTGGTGGAAATATATGGCTGACATGATGGAAACAAATCCGGACAAATCTCCCGTATCAATTCCGCTGACAGAACTATTCCATATGGATTAAGACATTATATTAAAAAATGAAATATAAGGATTGAAAGATTAAAAAAATGAACTACCCCGCCGCAAGCGGCGGGGAATTTACCCTAAGAGATTAAAAGATTGAAAAAAAATAACAAAGAAATTAAAAATTGAATAAAGGAGTAGAGAGAATGCAGGACAAACAGTCAATCGCGAAGACATATGAATATGCAAAACAGCAGTATGCGTTATTGGGAATAAACACGGATGAAGCAATAGAGAAGCTGGACAAGATAAGCATAAGCCTTCACTGCTGGCAGACGGATGATGTTGGCGGATTTGAGACGCCCGATGCAGAACTAAGCGGCGGGGGCATACAGGTGACAGGCAACTATCCGGGCAAAGCAAGAACAATAGAGCAGCTTAAGGCAGACATAGAAAAAGTAATAAGCCTTCTTCCGGGAAAACAGAGATTAAATCTACATGCCATATACGGAGACTTTAAGGGCGAGAAAGTAGACCGTGACCAGATAGAAGTAAAACACTTCCAGAGCTGGATAGACTGGGCAAAGAAACAGGGAATTGGGCTGGACTTTAATCCAACATGCTTCAGCCACCCATATGCAGAAGACGGATTTACGCTGTCCAGCAAGAATGAGAAATACCGTAAGTTCTGGGTAGAGCACGTAAAGAGAACAAGGAAGATAGCGGCAGAGATGGGGAAGCAATTAGGGACACCAGCAGTAAACAACATCTGGGTACCTGACGGAAGCAAGGATGTACCTGTGGACAGGAAAACACACCGCGAGTTATTAAAGCAGTCGCTTGATGAGATATTTGAAACAGAATACCCCAAGGAACACCTTAAGGATGCAATGGAGAGCAAGCTGTTTGGTATAGGCTCGGAGGCAATGACAGTAGGTTCGCATGAATTTTACATGGGCTATGCAGTAAGCCACAATAAGCTTATCTGTCTTGATAACGGCCATTTTCATCCAACAGAACAGGTGGGAGATAAAATATCCTCATTGCTTCTGTTTGTGGATGAATTACTTCTTCACATATCCAGAGGCGTAAGATGGGACAGCGACCATGTGGCGATATATAATGACGAAACACAGCTTATAGCGCAGGAGACAGTAAGAGCAAAAGCGCTTGACAAAGTAAACATAGCATTAGATTACTTTGACGGCAGTCTAAACCGGATAGGCGCCTATGTAGTAGGCACACGAGCTATACAGCTTGCATTCCTTAATGCACTGCTTGAGCCGACAGAAATGATAAAGAAATATGAGAATGCAGGAAAGAACTTTGAGAGGCTTGCATATCTTGAGCTTATGAAGACAAAGCCGTTAGGTACGGTCTATAATTATTACTGCTCACAGAACAACATACCTGTAGGTGAGGATTATATAACTGAAATTCAAAAATATGAAGTTGATGTAACGGGAAAAAGATAGAAAAAGAATTCCTCCGGGCTAAGCTGATTTAGAAATAGTTAGGTTATAACATTATATACTTGTCTCTAAAAGCTCCCTATAAAGATAACAGGCCTTCAGGCAGCTCTATTTAAATTTTAGATAACTATTACTTAATGGAGCTGCCAGGCCTGTTTTTTTTATTTTAAATCTATTCTCATATTAAAAGATATTGGGAAATAGATAAATAAAAGTATACATATGCCGCAGACATACTGCAGGTTTAACAAGAAGGAAAACCGCCTGATACAAGGGCGGTTTTTTGTTTTTAAAGCAAAAATTAAAGTATAATTAAGCGCTATTTAATTGCTGCTGTTTTACAGTCATACTCAAATCAGCAGGTCGCGGGTTCGAATCCCGCAGGATGCACTAAAAGTGCGAAAATGAGCATATTCTTGTTTCTCGAATATATTTCTGAAAAATAAATATTTTGTAGTATAACAATAACACAAGCGTTACCTGGTAGAGTGATGAAGATATAAAAAGGCACGCCCGTCCATCCAAATTTATTAAAATTCTTATTGTAATAACCCCTTCAAACGGCCTATTTCTAATTATTAATGCGATAAATCAATTAAAAACTTTTTATTGAGTTAATTCACATTAGAAAGTTGATCCTTTAGTTATATTGTTTACTAAATATTAAGAACGACAGACACGATTTTTAGGCATTAATTGACGATGAAATTTGAAACACTTGCTTATAAATGCTAAATATGATTATTTTAATTAAAATGAACTTTTAAACAATTTTAGTCGCCAAACATAAAGTAAATTCTGAATAATATCGAAAACTAAGTAAAATATAATGATATATAGGAAAAAACTATACAAACATTTGAAATATTTTAGTCCTTAAAATAGTTTGTTATTCTCAGATTAATCCGGAGTAAGATGATAAAAGAAATAATGGAAGAGCAAGCTAATATTTTTCAAATACTTTTTCACTATGAATTTGTTAGTACGGCAATAATTAGTAATAACGGATTTTTCATAAGGGGAAACACTAAATTTTATGAACATTTAGGATTAACAGAATCTGATATAATAAATAAAAATATTACTAATGTATTTTCGTATAATAGAAATGTGGAGTTAAATGACATTGTTTTTGGGCAGGAGATTGGACTAAGTTTTAAAGATAATTACGGCAAAGAAAACTTTTACAAAGCTTCTATTATCCCGGTATTTAATAAAAATAATATAAGACAATATTACTTACTTCTGGTTTTGAACAATGGATTAGAAAGTTTGTTTAATGGCTTTCGGTTTGACTTATCCCTATTTATTGAGCAATTTCCCAATTCGGTATTAATTACGGATATAAAAGGCAATATACAATATGTAAATCCTGCCTTTTGTAATAAAACCGGATATTCATGTGAAGAATTACTTGGGCAAAATCCAAGCATGCTGAAGTCCGGGATTATGGACAAGGCAGTTTATGAGAAATTGTGGACTACTGTTCTAGGCGGTAATTCCTGGAAGGGTGTATTAATTAACAAAAACAAAAACGGCCAGTTATATTCAGAAATTACAGTAATTAGCCCAATAAAAGAGAACAATGAAATAAAATACCTTGTTGCCTTAAAAGGGAAAGCAACATTGCTAAAACAAAACCAGAATAAAGCTCAAGTAAGGGAAGATTTAGCAGAAATAGGCAAAATGACCAGCTATCTTCTGCATGAAATTAAATCACCGTTTGCCGCAATTAAAATGAATTTTGATACGATAAAAGATACTATTGTTAAAAATAGCACAGCAGTTAATGTAATTGACCGGGAAATCAGAAGATTAGACAAGTTATTAAATGAGACTTTGCGGTACTCACGAGAGGAAGAATTGAGTATTGTAAATGTTAATATCTTTAGTGTTGTTAATTATAGTATCGAATTATTAATACCATTGATAACAAAAAAGAATATTGTAGTTGAGAACAAAGTTCAGAAAATTGTTATAAAAGCGGATGCTCAAAAAATAAAGTCTTTGTTTTTATATCTGTTAGAGAATTCTATCGATGCAATTACTGATGGCGGCAAAATTGAAGTATGGTCGGAACTAAATGGCAATTTTGTATCTATTTATTTCAAAGATAACGGATGCGGAATTGAAAGCGCACTCAGCAAGAAGATATTCGAACCTTTCTTTACAACCAAATCTAAGGGAACTGGTTTGGGATTGGCATTGGTGAGAAAAATTCTGGATAAACATTTCGGTACAATTGAATTACTATCCGGGAATGAGGGTAGTACTATTTTTAAAATTAAATTATTAGTTAGTCCATTATGAGCAAACAAAAAATAGTTATAATTGATGACGATGAGTCTATGCTGGAAACATTGGTCTCTTTTCTTAATCCGGAAGACTATTCAATATATACTGCATCCGAAAGCAGGAAGGGCCTTGAAATAATAAAAAATGAAAGGCCGGATTTAGTAATATCTGATTTAAAAATGCCTTATATGGATGGACTTGAACTGCTGATGAAGACAAAGAAAATTGAAGAGAGCATTCCCATTCTAATTATGACTGCTTATGATAATTCCGAATCAATTATAAAAGCAATGCAATTTGGAGCATACGATTATATAGAAAAGCCAATAGAAAGGGAAAAATTTAAAATATTAGTTAAACATGCTTTAGAAACAAAAAGATTAAGTGAAAAGCTGGCGGTTTTAGATTCGGAAAATAAAATAGAACCGGATTTGGTGAACAGTTTAGTCGGTAAATCTCCACAAATACGCGAAATAATGAAGAAGATAGGAAGAGTTTCTTCAAACAGAATGACTGTTTTAATAGAAGGAGAAAGTGGAACCGGAAAAGAGATAATATCCAAGATTATACATTACTCCGGAATAACAAAGGACGAACCATTTATTCCGGTAAACGCTTCTTCTTATAGCAGTACACTGCTGGAAAGCGAATTGTTTGGCCATGTGCATGGTGCATTTACAGGGGCGGTAAAAGATAAGAAAGGCAAATTTGAATTAGCCGGAAGCGGGACGATATTCCTGGATGAAATATCCGAAATTTCTTATGATCTGCAAACTAAATTATTAAGAGTAATTCAGGAAAAAGAATTCGAAAGGGTTGGCGATGAATCAATTATACCGTTGAAGGCGAGGATAATTACAGCTACTAATAAAAATTTGGCAACTTTGGTTAAGGAAGGGCAATTTAGAGAAGATCTCTATTACAGGCTGAATGTATTTGGAATTTATATGCCCCCGTTAAGGGATAGAAAAGAAGACATCCCCAATATCGCTTTGCATTTATTAAAGAAAATAAATACCGAATTCCATAAAAATGTGTTGAAAATTCCTTTTGAAGTAATGGAATTGCTTCAAAGTTACGATTGGGTGGGAAACGTAAGGGAATTAGAAAATACTCTTCAGCAGGCAGTATTGCTGGCCAAAGGAGATGTACTTGAAAAGGGAAATATTACTTTCGGAAATAATAAAAATACTATTGATGTGAAAAAGGAGCAAATGTCTTTGGAAGATGTTGAAAAAGAACATATTGCGTTTATTTTAAGGAAAGCAAATTGGGATAAACAAAAAGCAGGTGAAATTCTTAAAATTACAAGGCCTACATTAAACAAGAAAATTAAATATTATAATATTGTTAATTGAAGTTATTCAAAAATAAGTTTTTTATTAACCTCGCCATTCATGGCGGAGCTAAAGTTACCCTTAGACTTAGTTGGCTTAAACACTCTGTAAAGAATTAACCAGGGGCTAACCATATACTAAATAAGCTTTCCCTGTGAACTATTTCTGTAACATTCCGTTAATACTTATAGGCATTAGATATAATTAAAAGACTGATTGGGAATTTTCTTTTTATACTCAATATTTAATAATGCCCATTATATAGCCAATTCGATTTATAAACAATAGTAACCTCATAGTTTATATCACAACACATCTCAATATATTTATTAAATGGATGGTAATTTACAATTCTAAAACAATAGATATTTATAATACTAATTATGCCCTGCCAGATAATACATTTATTACATTAATATTTAATAACGAATAGGCAGCTTAAAATTATTTTAAGGTGCCTTGAAGTTATTTTAAGCTTTAAAAATAAACCCTTCTAAATTCAGCGATATTCGACATATATATTCTGGCATTCCTTTTGTCTAAGCACATAAACAAATAAACATGGAATAAATTGTTGGGCCAGTCGAATCAAATAGAGTTAACCAGTCTGCTTATATTTTATATTGATAAGCATGAACTATGCTTAGACATGAAAGATCTGGTTAAGATTATGGACCCTCCAGTTTTAGACATGTCTGATGAGAAAGATATGTTGTGGGAACATGGCGGAATTATTTTTACAGTAATTAATCTTCATAAATTATTTAATGTTAAAAATAACGGTCTCACATTCCAATCCAAATTAATATTGCTTGAAATAAAAGAGAAAACGGTCTGTTTTTTAGTGGATAAAGTAATCGAAATGATTGCATCAACTGAAAAATCATCAGAGTCCCGGGTTTTTATTCCCAGCACAGATCCAAATTTAAAAGGGGTAATTCAGTATGAAGGACGGGAAATTCTTGTTCCCAACTTTGATTCGATGGTAAATGGTCATACGAATAAATATTAAATGACAAGATCATTTTGTTTGAAAAAAGTTGAATGTGACTCATGGGGCGAAGCTGTGTTCATTAAGTTTGTTTAGGATAATGCTGCTAATACAGAAAAAAGAAATGTAAATCCTATTCACTTAAGCTTTCTAAAATTTTTAAATATATAGTAAAAACAACATTAATAATTTTTGCAGTTTGCCGGATATATTGTTCTAAATAGACATTAATTAGATAAAATGAAACCTAAAGGGTAAATATGAAGTTGGCTAAATTTATTTCAATGATCATTTGTATTATATCATTATTTGGAGCAGGAACATTTGCTCAAAATGATGGAATGCAATTGGGAAGCAATCTCAGTCCGTTCCGCCAGGTGCCTCAGGGCGGATTCTACGATTATTCGGATCCGCAGGCTGTAAATATTAAAGTTGCAATTTGGGGTTGGGTGAAGTATCCCGGGAAATATATAATCCCTTCGTATGCTACAGTAAATGATCTGCTTTCATATTCCGGCGGGCCAACGGATGCAGCACATCTGGAAAATCTAAAATTAATGAGAATGAATGAAGATTCTACCCAAACAATATTAAATGTTAAGTATTCTGATTTAATAATGATGACCGATGAATCTAAAAGTTTAATAAAATCGCCGTCTTTAAAACCTAATGATGTCCTTCTTGTTACAGGCGAGCCGCGGTATTACTTTAGAGATTACTTCTCTATGGCCCTGTCGGTAGTTTCGGTAGTAGTCTCGGTAGCCACACTTATCGTTGTATATTTAAGAAAATAAAGGGAAAATAATGGAAAATAATAATATTGCTACGCAGGAAGCATCAGGAAGTTCTATTAAAGACTATATTAAAATTATTAGAAATAATCTTTTCCCGGTAATATTAATAACTTCAATAAGTCTTGTAGTCGCAATTATTTATGCGATTACGGCAACCAATATTTATGAATCGACTACAACACTTAAAATATCGAAGCCAATGGGAGGTGTGCTGGAATCGCCGCTGATGAGTGCAACCGGCCTGAATGGGTTCACAGATGACAGATTTATATCTACAGAGATGGAAATACTGAAAAGTTATTCAATCCGGTCAAATGTTGCCAGGGCTTTAATAGACACGTTTTATACGAAAAAAAAATCGGGTGATTTCTACCTGATTTTTGATCACACATTGTTTAAAGATAATCATGATGGAAAATTACTCGACGTAGATGCTATCGCGGAATTATTGAGCGATAAATCTTCAAAAGTTTCAATTGATCAGAAAAAGGGAGTTGACCTTGTAGATATTACAGTTAGTTCTCCTTCTCCTTATGAAGCCTCATTAATAGCAAATTGTTATGCTTCAGAGTATCTTAAAGAAAATTTGTTAATTAACAGGGGCCAGTTAACAAGCGTAAAAGAATTTCTTGACGAGCAGTCAAATCAAAAACAAAAAGATTTAAATAGTTCGGAAGAAGCGCTTAGTAAATATCAGTCCGAAAATGGAATTATATCTCTCGATGCCCAATCACAGTCATTAATTACTCAAATGGCAAGCCTGGAAGCTCAGCGTGACGGCGTAAAAATAGATTTTGTTACTTCCAATAAGATTCTGTCTCAATTAAAAGACGAATTGAAGCAGCAGGATCCTAAAATTGCAGAGTATTTACAGAGCCAGGCCTCCCAATCATATTATCAGGCATTGCAGGATGAAGTTGCAAAGATTGAAGTGAATAAAGATGTAGCTGTCGCAAGCAGAAGGGAAAAAGGTGAAAATTCACCCTTAATTAAGGATTATGACTCAAAAATTAATGAATTGAAAGAAAAATTAAGTTCAAAACTTAATCTTATTAAAAGCGGTATCTTTTCAAGCAGCCCTGACATTATAAAAGATTTAACTGAAAAGATACTTGATGCAGAAATTAAAGCTCATGCTTCTACATTACAGTTGAATGAATTGAACGGCATAATTAATAATTATGAAAAAGATTTTAATAAACTACCGAAGACCTCAATAGAATATGCAAGGCTTGAACGAACAAGAGAAGCCGACGAAAAATTGTTTTCCTTACTTGAAGAAAAACATCAGGAAGCGCAGATAAATGAATTGTCGCAGCCGGGAAACGTAATCGTAATCGATAACGGGCGTGTTTCTCCATTACCGAGCAAACCTAACCGTATTTTAATTATTATACTTGGCTTTGTTTTAGGCGCGGGTATGTCTTTGGGGTTCGTATTTATTAAAAACTACTTTAACAATACAATTAAAACTCCTGAAGATGTTCAGAGCAGGAATATAAATGTTCTTGCATGGATTCCATTCATCGAAGGTATGAAGATTAACGGGAATAAAGATCATGAGTTTATTGTTGCAAAGAAACCGGATTCGATTCCCAGCGAAGCATTTAAAGCATTGCGGACGAGAGTCCAGTATTCAAAAGTAGGGCAGGATCCGCTAAAAACCATACTCGTTACTTCATCAACTCCCGGTGAAGGCAAAACATTAATATCGGCGAATTTAGCGGGAACGTTTGCCCAATTAGGTAAAAAAACTTTGATTATCGATACCGATCTGAGAAAGCCCAGAGCTCATACTTTGTTTGGTGTAACTAAACATCCCGGATTGGTGGATTATCTCTTCAATGAAGCAAAACTTGAAGAAATAATTCGCCCAACGGAACTTAATAACCTAAGCCTTATAACTTCAGGTACAATACCTCCGAACCCTTCGGAAATACTGGCTTCAAAGAAGATGAGAGACTTTATCGAAGTATTAAAAAAAGAATATGAGATTATTGTTTTTGATTCCGCGCCTGTTATTGCGGTAACGGACTCTGAAATTCTTTCTTCAATGGTAGATGCAACAATATTAGTTGTTTCGGCTGATATAACAGAATTTGAGGTCATGGAAAAATCCGTTGAAATGCTGAAGCAGAGCAGTGCATCTTTTGTAGGAACTGTTTTGAATAATTTCAGTTATAAAGGCGGATACGGTTCATATTACAAATACTATTATTATTATGCCGGTTCGGATAATAATAATGGTCATAAAAAGCCACACAGCCGGCAGCCGGATCTTTCTAAACAAAAGAATTAATAATCTTGCTTTATTAAACCCCACCCATCTTAATAAAGATGGGTGGGCATAAGATAGCTATTTATCTGAATAAAAAGATAATATACAAAGTATAAAAGGGAAAGCAAAAGATAAGTTATATGTTTAACAGAGAAATATTAAGGCGTCTTAAAATTATAGTAGCTGATCTAGATGGTACGCTTTTAACAAGCAATGCCGAGATTAGTGAAAGAGCAAAAATTTTAATTAAAGAATTAAAAAAGAAGGGCGTTCTGTTTACATTTGCTTCAGGAAGACTTCATAGTGCACTTACCTCTTTTGCAGAAGAACTTGATTTGGATATACCGCTTATTTCACTTGACGGAAGCCTTATCAAAAATCATCAGGAAGGAAATGTACTATATAAATCCATTGTTCCGCAAAGATACGTAAAGAAAGCGCTAAAATATTCAGATCAATTCTTATTAAATATTGCTTTATGCCATGCAGATTCTATCTATTATACTGAACGGAATGCAATTATACCCCAGATGATGGAAAAATTCGGTGCAAGGTATGAAGAGGTTCCTGAATATAACGCATTAACAAAAAATACATTAGAAATAACAATTGCAAGCGATTATAAGGATAATATAAAATATGTACGCGATAAGATGTGTTTCCCTTATACAGTCGGCCTGAACGTTTCGTATTTTAAGTCGCACAGCTATCAGGGTATATATTATCTTGAAATAAGAAAAAAGGGGACGAACAAAGGCAAAGCATTAAAAACACTTCTTGGCAAACTGGGTATAAGGCAAAGCGAGACGGCAGTGATAGGGGATTGGTATAATGATATAAGTCTTTTCCTTCCCCAATCGTTAAAAGTTACATTAAGCAATAGCTTGCCTGAGTTGAAGCGTATGGCTGATGTTGAGATACCTAAAGATAATAATAATGATGGAGCCGCTGAGTTTTTAGAAATGGTTCTAAAAGCTAAAAGTAACAACGGAAAATAGTTATTTAGAAGATTACTAAGTTATTGTAGTACACTATCGGGGAACCTGCCGGTTAAAAAAAACTAACAAATAAAATTTATGGCGTTTTATATATATAATAATGCAAATTGTTTGTGAAACGATATTTCAAATCAATTTATAATAAATCTGTTTATCTATGAGAACAAAGAATAACTTTAGAAAAAATCCCATGTTCCAAAATTGCCCGCAGTGCTTAAAAAGTAATACTCTGCGAAAGTCGCATCCGAGAAACTGGAAGGAAGCACTGGCTGATAATCTAACATTTTTTAAAATGTACAGGTGCAGAGAGTGCGGCTGGCGTGGACATTTGTCAACATACAATTCCTCTGCTTTGTCTGCAAAGTTGATATTGTTTTATGCAAGCGTTGTTATAGTTGTTTCATATATAGTATTAACGGTTTTATCAAAGCTTGTGCATTGAGAAGCTTTACAAATAACATTTATAAAAAGAATCCGTTTATCATTAAAACATTAGCGTCGGAAGAACTGGATTATATTGTGCTTGGTTTAGAAATGAATGAGAATATATAATAACAGAGGTTTATGATGAAAAGAACGATAATGATTTTATGTATGCTGGCGATTTTTAATGTGTTTATTGTTAATGTGAAAGGTCAAAATATAACTGACACTACAAATATAACAGTAAGCAAAAACGGAGTGCTGTTAAATAATTTTATTGGCTTTGGG